>JANNFZ010000569.1:0-11862 GCA_031380375.1 Hyphomicrobiales bacterium | reverse complement strand
GTGGCCCGCAACATCGACAACCGCACCTCCAAATCGACGATGATCGGCGAAGATGTTGCCATGCCTGTGGGCCTGGCACCCGTGGGTCTGACCGGTATGCAGCATGCCGACGGTGAAATTCTCGCCTGCCGGGCTGCGCAGAAATTTGGCGTACCCTATACGCTCACCACCATGAGCATTTGTTCAATCGAAGACGTGGCGGCCAATAATCCAAAACCCTTCTGGTTCCAGCTTTACGTTATGCGCGACCGTGGCTTCGCCTCGGACTTGGTGGCCCGCGCCAAGGCGGCCAAATGTTCGGCTCTCGTGCTCACGCTTGATCTGCAATTGCTCGGCCAACGCCACAAGGACATCAAGAACGGCCTTGGTGCCCCGCCGAAGCTGACGCTTGGCAATATCGCCAACATGATGACCAAGCCGCGCTGGTGCCTGGGCATGCTGGGCACCAAGCGTCACCAGTTCGGCAATATCGTCGGTCACGTCAAAGGTGTGAATGACATGGGCTCGCTTGCCGAATGGACCCACCACCAGTTTGATCCCACGTTGGACTGGTCCTCGGTTGAGTTCATCCGCAAGCAATGGGGCGGCAAGCTCATTCTCAAGGGCATCAATGATGTCGATGATGCGATCACAGCGGCCTCGCTGGGCGCTGATGCCATCATTGTGTCAAACCATGGCGGCCGCCAGTTGGATGGCGCACCTGCGACAATCGACATGCTCGGCCCCATCATCGATGCCGTCGGCGACAAAATCGAAGTGCATTTCGACGGCGGCATCCGCACCGGCATGGACATCATGAAAGCCCTGGCCATGGGGGCCAAGGGCACCATGATCGGTCGCGCCTATGTCTATGGGCTGGGTGCAGCGGGTGAGGCGGGCGTTACCCGGGCACTTGAAATCCTGCAGACCGAACTTTCCGTGACCATGGGCCTGTGCGGCGAGAAGGACATCACCAAAGTGGGACGCCACAACCTGCTGATGCCGCCGGCCCCCTTCGTTATTCCGCCACCCGGAAAAAAATCAAAGAGCAAGTAAATGCCGCTGCAAAACCGTGTGGCACCCGATGGCAGCCTTCATGCGGTGGTGGAACGCGGCACCATGCTGGGTAACCGCGGCGGCAAGTTCCATCGCAATGATCAGACGCTTTGCAAGCGCCGCCACGCTTCATTCCACTGGATCTGTTGCGAGTTGCACTACAAAGACATGCACCACGAGGCCATGGGCCAAGGCTACACGTCGCTGTTCTTCCTCGATGAGGTAACGGCCCTGGCGGCAGGACACCGCCCGTGCTTTTTTTGCAGGCGAAAAGAGGCCCGCGCCTTTCTCGGTTCGGAACGGGTGACTGATTTTGATGCAGCCTTGCACCGGGAGCGTCTCGCCAGCCGCCCCGTCGTTGTCGTGGGCGACCTGCCCGATGGCACCATGATTGCCATGGACGGCCGGTTTTTTGCCGTGCGTCACAAAAGGCTCTTGCGCTGGAGCTTTGCCGGCTACACAGACGCGCAAAATGTCGCTGCAGCACTGCAAGCGAAGCTTTTGACACCAGCGCGGATCGCCGCCATCTTGGCACACGGATATCAACCGCGCTGGCATCCGTCAGCACTCAACGGGGACAACTGACATGAAACTTCTGCGCTACGGCCCGAAGGGCAAAGAGAAGCCCGGCCTTCTTGATGCCAACGGCAAGATCCGCGACCTCTCCAAGATCGTGCATGACATTGGTGGCGATGTTTTGTCGCCGAAATCGCTGGCTGCCCTGCGCAAGCTGAAGCCCGAAAAATTGCCGCTGGTGCGCGGCACCCCCCGCATTGGCTCTTGCGTGGCCAATCCACAGAAATTTGTCGCCATCGGTTTGAACTATTCCGACCACGCCGCTGAATCAGGCCTCCAGGTGCCACCCGAGCCCGTGGTCTTTACCAAGCATGTGAGTTGCCTCTCCGGCCCCAATGACGATGTGACCATTCCGCCGAAATCCGAGAAGTCTGATTGGGAAGTGGAGCTCGGCGTCATCATCGGCACCAGGGCCAAGAACATCAAGCGCGCCGATGCCCTGAAGCATGTGGCGGGCTACTGCACCGTCAATGACCTCTCGGAGCGGGCCTTCCAGACCGAACGTTCCGGCCAGTGGACCAAGGGCAAGTCCTACGACACATTTGGGCCGATCGGCCCCTGGCTTGTGACCGCCGACGAAGTGAAGGATCCGCAGAACCTGCATCTCTGGCTCGAGCTTAATGGCAAGCGCGTGCAGGACGGCTCGACCAAGACCATGGTTTATTCCGTGGAATATATCGTCGCCTATCTTTCGGAATTTTTCACGCTGATGCCGGGCGATGTGATCACCACCGGAACGCCGCCCGGTGTCGGCATGGGCATGAAGCCGCAACGTTTCCTGAAGGTCGGCGACAAGATGGTGATCAGCATTGACGGCCTTGGCACCCAGCGCCAGACCGTGGTGCGGGACAAGGCCTAGTGGCGAAGCAACCCTGGACCGAAGCTGCGATTTCTTTTTCCTGAATGGGGTGGACAATGGCGGATGGCTCGCTATCACCCATAACTTACTGCACCGGTTACTGGATTCTGCCTGCCAATAAAAAGCGCTCACCTGAACACTACAGAGAACGCATACCCAAGACGTTGCAAATGATCCGCGGCAGCAAACTTGTGGTTTTCCACGAGACCCCATCAGTTTTGGACATGTTTGAATCGGCCGCGAAGGATTCTGGCGTCACCATCGTCGGGCAACGCATTGCCTTGTCTGATTTGCCTGCATTCAAATTCGCTCCTGCACTCTTGGCGTGCTGCAAATCAATGGACCCCGAGCGCTTTCAAACCGACTACCCAAATCCCGGAAAGGAAAAGGCGGTCGGTCGCTATTTGAGCACCTACTTGGAATCAGGCGAAGAAAGCTACATGGGCCTGATGACAATTTGGATGAGCAAGGTGTATTTGGTGACGCGTGCAATGGAGACAAGCGGATCCGATGGTTCGAAGTTCTTCGCGTGGATTGACGCAAGCGTGTCCCGGGTCAGCCGTCTGAGATCCAATTGGAATTTTGCAAAAATCCCATTCAACTCCAACTCAATTCATCACTATGATTCAAAAATCCACTATTTGGGTCAGCGGCTCAGTATCAGCGCCGGATTCCTTTGTGCGCACGCGGATATCTGGCCAAAGTTTCTGACCCTGTTTGAGGGTGAGCTGCTTGATTCGCTCACGGACCGTTACGCCCACGATGAAGAAACCCTGTTGCACAGGATAATGCAAAAACATCCGCACCTCTTTACAAAGGTCGGATACAGATACAGCGGACCGCGCATGCTCCTCGGCAGGCTGCTGCGGAAATGGCATGGAGATTGAAAAACCAGGCGCAGTGTTACAGGCCGGATCGTCATTCGACGAATCGAAGATCACCCATTCGGCCCGGCGGACCAACCTGGATTAAAACATCTGTTTGAGGTTCATCGCGGGGAACCGGGCGGGAAAGCCCTTAGGACTTGCTCTTGGGTGACAGGATCATGATGATCTGGCGGCCCTCGGGCTTTGGCTCCAGTTCGACCTTGGCAATATCAACCATGTCGGCCTTGACACGGATCAGCAACTTGTAGCCGAGGTCCTGGTGGTCCATTTCGCGGCCCCGAAAGCGCAGCGTCACCTTGACCTTGTCGCCTTCCTCGAAGAACCGCCGGGCGGCCCGCATCTTCACCTCATAGTCATGATCGTCGATCATCGGGCGAAGCTTTATTTCCTTGATTTCGACGATCTTCTGCTTCTTGCGCGCCTCGGCCGCCTTTTTCTGTTCCTGGAACTTGAACTTGCCATAGTCGAGGATTTTGGCGACCGGCGGCTGGGCGTCGGGCGAGATTTCAACGAGGTCGAGGCCTGCTTCTTCCGCCATGATCAGGGCCTGCCGTGTGGGCACAACACCGACATTTGCGCCATCGGCGCCGATCAGGCGGACATCGCGTGAATCAATGCGGCCATTGATCTTGTGGTCTTCTTCCTTTTGTGGCGGCGGGGCATTGCGGTTGATGGAAGGGCGGCGCGGTGGGATGCTCAAGCGGTCAATATCTCCTGTTGTGAACCGCCGGAAGCGCAGCAATTGCGAATCCGGCCAAACGTCGATAGCAAGGAAAACAACGGAAAAGAAGGCCCTTTGCGATGCTTGAATTTGACGACCGTTTGGGTGGTCCGAGGATCGCCTATCGCCTGGATGGCGCCATGGACGAGATTTCGCCGACCGGCTTTTTTTGGCTCGGCGGTTTCAAGTCCGATATGGCGGGCACCAAGGCCGAGGCGCTCGCCGACTTGGCCCGTGAAACCCGGCGAAACCTGCTGCGTTTCGACTATGCAGGGCATGGCGAAAGCGAAGGCCTGTTCGTTGACGGCAACATTTCGCTGTGGCTGGAGCAGGCCACCCACATGTTCCTCACCCATACGAAAAACCAGCGCATTGTCGTCGGTTCCTCGATGGGCGGCTGGTTGGCGCTGCTGCTGCTGCGCAAGCTCCTGGCCGAAGATCCCGTGGCAGCGCGGCGCATTGCGGGCCTCGTGCTGCTGGCCCCCGCCGCCGACATGACGCGCGACCTGATGTGGGACGAATTCGCAGCCGAAATCCGCCAGGAACTCCGGGAACGCGGGGTCTACAATCGCCCCTCGGCCTATGGCGAACCTTATCCCATCACAATGAAGCTTTTGCAGGATGGCGATCTCCACCTGCTGTTGAAGGATGGCCTCAATGTGACCTGTCCGGTCCGCATCCTGCAAGGCTCCGATGATGTTGATGTGCCGCCCTCCCACGCCGTCAAGACTTTCGAGGCGCTCAGTGGCGGCGATGTCACGCTGACTTTCCTGAAAGGCGGTGACCATCGCCTGTCGACAATCGTGCAGCTTCGCATCATCATGGAAACCGTGTTGCGCTTGGCTGAACGCTCCGATGGCATCAGGCCGTAAGGGTTTTCAACAGATCGGCAAGGCCTTCCCGGTAGCTGGGATAGCGAAAGATATAATCCAGTTCAGCCCTCACCCGGGCATTGGAAACCCGTTTTGAATCGGCATAGAAACTGCGGGCCATCGGTGAAAGTGTTGCTTCCGCAAATGCAATGTCGGGGGGGACAGGCATTCCCAGGAGTGTGGCCGCATGGGCAATCACGTCCTGCGGCGGGCAGGGGAAATCATCGGCCACATTATAGCCGCGTCCGGGATTGGGCTTGGCCATGGAGCCAAGCAGTATGCCCGCAATATCCTCGACATGAATGCGGCTGAAAACCTGGCCTGGCTTGATGATGCGCTTTGCCGTGCCGTCGCGCACCGAAAGAAGCGCATTGCGCCCCGGCCCATAAATGCCGGCGAGCCTGAAAAAATGCACCGGCAAGCCTTGTGATTCATGCAAGCCCAGCCACGCCATTTCCGCGTGGCACCTGCGTTGGCCGCGCTCGGTGTTTGGCGTGAGCGGTGTTGCCTCGTCAATCCACGCTCCCCCATGATCGCCATAGACACCAGTGGTCGAGAGATAGGCAACCCATGTGAAACGCTCCGTCAATTGCGCGGCAAAGCGCCGAAGCACCGGATCACCGTCGTCATCCGGCGGAATCGATGAAACAATATGCGTGACGGACTGCGGGATTTCCTCAAGCCCGTCAAACACCACGCCATCATGTCCAAGTGCCGTGATTGCTGCGGCGCTTTCAGCCGAACGGCTGGTTCCGGTGATCCGCCATTCACTTTTGTCGAGGCCTGCGGCAAGCGTCGAAGCGGAAAATCCGAAACCCAGGAACAGCACGTGCTTCATGATTGGACTTGCCCCTGCCATTCACGGCGCACGTTGTCATCCGGTTCCACGGGCCCACGGGTGCTCCGCAATGCCGAGAATTCAGCGCCATCCTGCAACTGTCTCAAAGCCCACACGGCCATGGCCCGCACCAGCGGCGAGCGATCATCGAGCAGGTTCATAGCAGGTGCCACAAGAGCAGCATCACCGCTGTTGCCCGCCGCAATCAGGCAATTGCGCAAGAATCTCTCACGGCCGATGCGCTTGACGGGCGAGCCCGAAAACAGCTTGCGGAATTGCCCGTCTTCAAGCGCCAACAGCCCATAAAGTGAAGGTGACACCAGGTCTTCCCGGGCCTTGAGCTTTGCTTCATGCGCCACAACCGCAAATTTGTTCCACGGGCAGACGGCAAGGCAATCGTCACAACCAAAGATGCGGTTGCCCATGGCTTTGCGAAATTCAGGCGCAATATGTCCCTTGTGTTCAATGGTGAGATAGGAAATGCAGCGCGTTGCATCCAGTTGATAGGGTGCCGGGAAAGCATTGGTCGGGCAAATGTCGAGGCAGCTCCGGCAAGTGCCGCAATGGTCTTGTTCCGCTTCTTCAAATGGCAACGCCCGATCCGTCAGCATGACGCCAAGAAAAAACCACGAGCCCAGTTCCCTTGAAACGAGATTGGTGTGCTTGCCCTGCCAACCCAATCCCGCTTGTGCGGCAAGCGGCTTTTCCAAGAACGGTGCAGTATCAACGAAGACTTTGACTTTGTTTTTGCTGGCATGGGCAAACCATTGCCCAAGACGTTTGAGCTTGCCCTTGAAAAGTTCGTGATAGTCGCGATTGAGTGCATAGACCGATATCACCGCCGACGTTTTGTCTTGCAACCTCACCAGCGGTTCCAGGTCAGGCGTATAGGGAAGGGCAAAGACCACAGCCGACCTTGCCTGCGGCCAGACCACCTCAGGCGATTGCCGGCGGCCTTGCGTTTCCGCGAGCCAGTCCATGTCGCCATGCAATCCAGCTTCGACAAATTGCGTGAGACGCTCGCCGATTTCCGGGGGAAGCCGTGCTGCCGTGACCCGTGGCGGTGCAAGTCCCTCTGCATTGGCGCGTGCGCGCAATGCCGTCAGAAGATCAGAAGTCGAGATTGGCATAGTGGGCTGAGGGTGCAACGCCCGGAATCGTGTCACTGAGCAGCACCCGGAACGATGGCCTGGACTTGATGCGGCTGTACCACATCTGCGCCACAGGATATTCCGCCCAGGCAATCTCGCCAAGATAGTCGAGCGCTGAAATATGCGCCGCCGCCGCGAGATCGGCGAGCGACAGATCATCACCTGCGAGCCACGAGCGTTCCTCCGCCAGCATGGCGAGATAGTCGAGGTGGGGCCGCAGCATCGAAAGCCCCGCCCGCATGCGCGCCATGTCGGGGGAGCCGCGGCCATCAGGGTTGGCGACAAAGCGCCGGATGACTTTTTCCGTCAGCACAGGCTCTGTCACCTCGGTGTAAAACTTCACATCGAACCACGCCATGAGGCGGCGCACTTCGGCCCGGGCGAGCGCCGTGCCTGGGATCAGCGATCCCGACGCCCCAAGTGTGTCTTCGAGATAATCTGTCACGGCCTCGGGCCCGGCTATGGCAAGGCCGTTGTCCTCGATCAGCACAGGCGTCACACCGGCCGGATTGAGCGCCATGAGCTGCTGGCTGGGTGCCCAGGGCTTTTCCTCTGCGAGATTCACCTCGACGCCATATTCCGCCAAGGCGAGGCGGGTGCGCCGGCCATGGGGATCGAGGGTGAAATGCAGCAGTTTGGGCATCAAGTCGGTTCCGGTTGGCAACACATCAGCGCCATTGCCGCCACATTTGGCTCGCTTTATGACCGGGGTCAACCAACTGGCAGACGATTCGCTTTGCCAGTGAAGGGGCGGGACCGAACCTACAATGTTTCTTGAGCAAATCATCGTCCTGTCACTGATCCAAGGCATCACCGAATTCCTGCCCGTCTCTTCCTCGGGCCACCTTATTCTGGTGCCGGCGCTGACGGGATGGAAGGACCAGGGCCTGCTCACCGACATGGTCACCAATGTCGGCACGCTTCTGGCGGTCATCATTTATTTCTGGCGCGATGTCCTGAACATGTTTCGCGGCCTTGGTGATATTGCCAAGCGCCGGGCCACCTTCAATTCCACGCTGGTCTTCAATGTCATCATCGGCACAATTCCGATTATTGCGGCGGGTCTCGCCATGAAGGCCCTGCATCTCGATGAGCATATCCGCAGTGCCACTCTGGTGGCCGTCAATGCCATTGTCTTTGGTGTTGCCCTCTATGCCGCTGACTCCTATGGCCTGCTCAACCGCACGGTCCGCGACATGACCTGGCGGGTGGCGCTTCTCATCGGTTGCGCCCAGGCGCTGTCCCTGTCACCGGGCACCAGCCGTTCCGGCATCACCATGACGGCAGCCCGGGCCATGGGCTATGTGCGGCCCGAAGCCGCACGGTTTTCATTTCTCCTGTCGATCCCGGCAAATGGTGCGGCTTCGGCACTGATTATCGGTGATGCCTTGGCATCGGGCCAACCGCTCGACGGCACCATCATCATGACGGGTGCGCTCACCTTTTTTGTGGCGCTTGGAGCGATCCACTTCCTGATGCGCATGTTGCGCACCATGAGCTTCCTGCCCTTCGTGATCTATCGCGTCATGCTGGGCGGAGCACTTCTTGGGCTGATCTATTCGGGCTTTCCGCTCGGCACCGTGAACTGACCTTCCTTGCGGTAGCGGTAAAGATAAGACGGAACGATCCCGGCAATGGCGCGCGCCGCAATGCCGAGGCCAGCCAATGTGCGGTGCTCACGGATAGCGGCATCACCAACCACATTGTCGATGGTGAGAAGTTCCACCTGGTCGGCGGTCAGGGGTGCGCCCGGCAACCGGCCGGCAATTGTTCCCAGCATTTTTGCAATGGGTTTCGGCACCGGAATGAGCAAGCCTTTGCGCATCAACGTATCGAAAACATATTGCATGACTTGGGCGTAGGTCATGATGTCGGGTCCGCCGAGTTCATAGACCTTGCCGTCAGCGATATCGCGCTCCACCAGCGCCACGGCGGCATCGGCCACATCACCCACATAGACGGGCTGGAGCTTCGTTGCACCACCACCGATCAGTGGCAGTATTGGCACCAGACGCGCTATGGCGGCGGCCTTGTTGAAGAACCTGTCATCGGGGCCGAAGATCACCGAAGGACGCAGCGCCATGGCACCGGGGAAAGCCATGGCGGCAGCAACCTCGCCCGCCGCCTTGGCCCGTGAGGCCGCACAGGAACTTGCGGCGTCAGCGCCAATGCCGGAGATTGTAATGAGCAACTTGCCCTTGGCGGCGCGTCCCACGGCTTCGGCACCAAACACCAGCACGGCGTCAAAAGTCTGCGCCCCCGACGACACATCGGTGCCCGTGGCATTGATCACCGCATGGGCCCCGTCGCATGCCGCTGCAAGCGAGGCCGGAAACCGGACATTGGCCTGCACCAGCGCGATCTGGCCGGGTGTTCCGGCGGTTGTCACATGGCCCGCCAGATCAGGCCTGCGACAGGCGGCGCGCACCCGATAGCCCTTCTTGGCCAGTGAACGCACGATCTGGCGGCCTACAAAACCTGAGCCGCCGATGACGGTGATGAGCTTGTCGGAATTTGACATGGTGTGGAGACGCCTTTTGCGGGAACTCTGTTTTGGCCTTTTGCCATCTCCCCGCATCCTTGCAAAGCGCCGATTGCCTTGGTTGACAAAGAGCACCGCACTTGCGTAAGAGCCGCCCCGGAAAGCCCTGATGGCGGAATTGGTAGACGCACTAGTTTCAGGTACTAGCGATGAAAGTCGTGGAGGTTCGAGTCCTCTTCAGGGCACCATTCAATTGACAACCAGTGTGCAAGAAAACCATGGCGATCAAGCTTTACAAAGGTGACCTTCCTGCAGGCCTCGATTTCGGCACCTCGGTGGCGGTTGACACCGAGACCCTGGGACTGCTGCCGCGTCGCGACAAGCTTTGTCTGGTGCAGCTTTCGTCGGGCGACGGGAATGCGCATCTGGTGCAGCTTGACCGGTCGAGCTACGATTGCCCCAATCTCAAGGCGTTGTTGGCCAATCCGGCCATCACCAAGATTTTCCACTTCGCCCGCTTTGATGTGGCGGTGCTCAAACAGTATCTTGGAATTGACACGAAACCCCTCTACTGCACCAAGATCGCGTCCAAACTGGTGCGCACCTATACCGACAGGCACGGCCTCAAGGAGTTGACCCGGGAATTGCTCGGAATTGAACTCAACAAGCTGCAGCAAAGCTCCGACTGGGGGGCGCACATGCTGTCTGATGCCCAAAGGCAATATGCAGCAGAGGATGTCCTTTATCTCCATGAGATGAGAACGCGGCTTGACCAGATGCTGGAGCGCGAGGGCCGCACCGCTCTGGCCAGGGCCTGTTTTGACTTCCTCCCCACCAGATCAGCCCTTGATCTGGCGGGCTGGGCTGAGGAAGATGTCTTCGCTCACACATGATGGTGGCGCCCGCACCGCCAATCGGGCTATTTTGCGAGCCCGGCTGGCGCCTTACCTGAGCTGGGGGATTGGTCTGGCGGGAATTGCCCTTCTCGGGGTATTTTTGTTGCAGGCAGGCCGTTTTAGCGGCCTTTCGCCGCCTCATAAGCCAGTAACACCCGTCATAGAAGACCCGGAACAAGCCACCACCTACGAGCCCAGGTTGAGGGGTTTTGACCGCAATAACCAGCCCTATGTGGTGAACGCCAAGCGGGGCTGGCAAGACAAGGAACGCGACGAGATGGCGCATATGCAAGAGGTCGTGGCAAGTTTCAAGAACATCAATGGTTCACCCTATGACGTGACATCGCGCACGGCACAGTATAACAGCAAGCTCAGGGAACTCGATCTTGCGGGCAGCGTCACAATCGTTCAAAACAGCCGTTTCACGGCTCGCATGGACAGGGCCCACGTGGTGGTTGACAGCAAGATCATCACATCGGACGTCCTGGTGGATGTGGAGTTTGGCGACAGCACGATCCGCGCCAATGGGATGAAAATCACCAATGACGGCGGCAACATATTGTTTTTGAACGGCGTAAAGGCGCGCTTCAATTGAGCGCCCCAAACAGGAGAAACGGCACCATGATGCGCAAGTTTGCGATTGCTTTAGCTGTGTTACTTTTCGGGACGACGATGCCCGGCCTGGCGGAGACCAGCAAGCCCAGGGAACCCATCGAAATTGAAGCCGACCAAATGGAAATCGTTGATGCTGACAAGCGTTCGGTTTTCACCGGCACGGTTGTCGCCAAACGCTCCGACATGACGCTGAATGCCGACAAAATCATCGCCGACTATACTGAAGCCAAGCAGGCCGATGGCACCATGAAGAACCAAATCTCCAATATCGACGCCACCGGCCATATTGTGATCGTCACCAAGACGCAAAGAGTCATCGGCGAATGGGCCAAGATAAACCCCGTGACCAATGATATGGTTGTGGGAGGCAATGTTGTGCTCACGGAAGGCAAAACCGTGCTCAAGGGGCCGCGCCTTGAAACCAATATGGACAGCAAGAAGATGGTGATGAAGGGCGGGCGCGTGAAGGGCAGCTTTGTGCCGCAATAGAGTCGTTCAGACAAAATTAATTCAAACTGGTGATAGTCCGTTGACGCTATACGGTGACGTGCAGGCCGGGATTTCGCCCGGTCGAGCGGGATTGGCACAGCAGCGGATGCAGAATCCTCAAATGCTGCGGTCGTCCGGCCTTGACGATGGACTTATGGTTGAAGGGCTGTTCAAGTCCTACAAGCGCAGCCCTGTGGTCTGGGGTGTTTCTCTGGCCGTGCGGCGGGGTGAGGCTGTGGGACTGCTCGGACCCAACGGCGCCGGCAAGACGACGGTGTTCTACATGATCACCGGTCTCATTGCCGCCGATGCTGGCCGGATCAGTCTTGATGGCGCAGATATCACCCATTTACCCATGTATCAGCGGGCAAGGCTGGGAATTGGCTATCTGCCGCAGGAGACCTCAATCTTCCGCGGCATGAGCGTTTGGGAAAACGTCAT
>JANNFZ010000528.1:0-8921 GCA_031380375.1 Hyphomicrobiales bacterium | reverse complement strand
GCCCGCCTTCGCTGATTGGCTTCCCGGCACCACCAGACTTGTCCCTGTTGGACACCGTGCCGGAGCCGATGATTGTTCCGGCACAGAGCGGCCGCGTTTTTGCCGCATGGGCAATGAGCTGGCCAAAGTCGAATGTCATGTCGGTGCCCGCCTCATCGCGGCCGAAAGGCTTGCCGTTGAGATCGACTTGCAGCGGTAAATGCACTTTGCCGTCGCGCCAGGCTTCACCCAGTTCATCCGGTGTCACAGCCGCCGGCGAGAACGCCGATGACGGCTTCGATTGGAAGAAGCCAAAGCCCTTGGCGAGTTCGGCAGGAATGAGATTGCGCAAGGACACATCATTGACCAGCATGACAAGACGTATTGCGTTGATGCAGGTTTCACGCGACGCAGCCATGGGCACGTCACCGACGATCACCGCCACTTCACCTTCCATGTCGATGCCATAGGCCTCGTCTGCCACGGTGATTGCATCACGGGGTCCGAGAAATGAGTCAGAGCCGCCCTGGTAAATCAGCGGATCAGTCCAGAAACTTTCAGGCATTTCCGCACCCCGGGCTTTGCGCACCAGTTCAACGTGATTGACGTAAGCCGATCCATCGGCCCACTGATAAGCGCGGGGCAGCGGCGACATGGTATTGTGCTCGCGAAACCGTTCTTTCAATATGGAGCCGTGTTCAAGGGACTCGGCAAGGACAGCCAGATCGCCGGCGTGTTTTTTCCAGTCATCCAATGCAGCTTGCAAGGTTGGCGCAATGTGGCCCGCCTTGGCACAATGTGTGAGGTCGCGGGAAACGACCACCAACCTGCCGTCGCGCGAGCCGTTCTTGAGGGTTGCAAGTTTCATTCGCTCCAGTCCCCTTCAAGCGTGCGGTTGAAGCGCTTGCGCAGGCCCGTCCAGCAGTCGGCATAATTGTCTTGCCGGGTTTCGAGCTCGGCGGCAAATCGCGTGATGTGCTGCGGAAAGCGCGTTTCAAACATGAAAGCCATGGTGTTGTCGAGCTTGTGCGGCTTCAAATCCGTTGTTGAAGCCTTCCAGTAGCCCGGCGCATCGGGGCCATGGGCCAGCATCATGTTGTGCAGGCTCATGCCGCCGGGAACAAAGCCCTCTTCCTTGGCGTCATATTGTCCGTAGATCAGGCCCATGAACTCCGACATGATGTTGCGGTGATACCACGGTGGGCGGAAGGAATGTTCAGCCACCAGCCAGCGCGGCGGGAAGATCACGAAATCAATATTGGCCGTGCCCGCTTCGCCGGAAGGTGCCGTGAGCACCGTGAAAATCGACGGATCAGGATGGTCAAACAGAATGGCACCCACTGGCGAGAACGTGCGGAGATCATATTTATAGGGCGCGTAGTTGCCATGCCAGGCCACCACATCAAGCGGTGAATGGGGCAGGGTGGTTTCGTGGAACCTGCCGCACCATTTGATGAGCAGCCGCGTTGGCGTTTCCTTTTCCTCGAACCATGCAACGGGAGTCTTGAAGTCGCGGGGGTTGGCGAGGCAGTTGGCCCCTATGGGGCCGCGCTCCGGCAGGGTGAATTTGGCGCCGTAATTTTCGCAGACATAGCCGCGCGCCGTTTTGCCGGTCAGTTCAACACGGAACACCATGCCGCGGGGGATCACGCAAATTTCGGCGGGTTCCACGTCGATCATTCCCATCTCGGTGAAAATGCGCAAAGCACTCGCTTCCGGCACGATCATCAATTCGCCATCGGCATTGAAAAAATGTTCGTCGACCATGCTGGCGTTGGCCACATAAGTGTGTGCTGCCATGCCAGCCTGGCCGTTGACATCGCCTGCCGTGGTCATGGTGCGCAAGCCATCGATGAATGTGGTGGGTTTGGAAGGCAGGGGAACGGGGTCCCAACGCAATTGCCCCAAGGGCAGTTCATGGTCATCGACATTGGGCGCTGATTTCCAGAACTTGTTTGCAACGGGCTTGAATCTTCCAGTGTGACGGACGGAAGGTCGGATGCGATAGAGCCATGAGCGCTCGTTGGCACCGCGCGGCGCAGTGAAGGGCGAGCCGGAAAGTTGTTCGGCATAAAGCCCATAGGCACAGCGCTGCGGCGAGTTTTGGCCTTGCGGCAGTGCGCCGGGCAGGCTTTCCGTTTCAAAGTCATTGCCGAAGCCCGGCATGTAGTTGAGCGTCATGGCTGGTCATCCCCCGGGAAACGCGTTATCAGTTGCGTTTGTAACTATTGAATATGTAACTATCAAGGAGTTGGTCCCGTGAGCGCGCTTAAACTGGAAGAGTTCCTGCCTTTCCGGTTGGTGCGGGCGGCAGACGCCGTGAGCCTGGATTTTGCCCATATTTACAAACAAAAACACGGGCTCAGCCGGCCGGAATGGCGGGTGTTGGCCAACCTTGCGGAACTTCGCCGCGCCACGGCGACGGAGATTGGTCTGCGATCGGCCATGCATAAAACCAAAGTGAGCCGCGCTGTGTTTGAACTGGAAAGGCGCAAATGGCTCAACCGCCGGACTGATGGGAGTGACCGGCGGGTGGAATGGCTGGAACTGACCAAACTCGGCGAGGCGCAGTTTGCAGGCTTGGCGGCGCTGGCGCGGGATTTTGAGAAGAGGCTTCTTGCCGCGTTGGGTGCTGGAGCCACGCGGGCTCTCCTGTTGACATTGCGGAAGCTGGAAAGCATCCGGCTTTCCAGCAATTGCTGAAAAACCGCCGAGCCAGTCGTGTTTGTCACGCGGACAGCCCCTCATCGAGTGCCGAAACGATACGCGTCACATCCTTTGCGGTGATGATGAGCGGTGGCGACAGAATGATGGTTGGTCCGGAGGTTCGCACCATCACGCCCGCCTTGTAGGCCACATCCTGCACCTTCTGCATGGTTTCCTTGGCGGGTGGAGATTTTTTCTCGCGATCCGAAACAAGTTCCAACGCGCACATCAGGCCAATCCCACGCACATCGCCGATGGCTTGGTGCTTGGCTTTCAAGGCGTTGAGTCCCGCCATCAGTTCGACGCCGCGTGCGCTTGCGTTGTCTTTGACGTTGAGGCGTTTGGTTTCGGCAAGTGTTGCAAGGGCAGCGGCGGCACCGACGGGATGGCCGGAATAGGTATAACCGTGGCCGATGGAGGCGAGCGGTGATTTGGACGACTCGAAAGCCTCGGTGAGCTTGTCGTGGATCATCACAGCGCCAAACGGATAATAGGCATTGGTGATGGCCTTGGCGATGCACATCATGTCGGGCTCAACACCCCAGAGCCTTGAGCCTGACCACGCACCGGTGCGGCCGAAGGCGGTGATCACTTCATCGGCGATCAACAAGATGCCGTGCCTGTCGCAAACGCTGCGCATGAGCGGCATGAAACTTTCGTGGGGCACAATGACACCGCCGGCACCAAGTACCGGTTCCATGACAAAAGCGGCAATCGTGTCCGCGCCCTGGAAAGCAATCTCATCTTCGAACAGCGCCGCGATGCTTCGCGCTATCACAGCGCCATCGCTGGTGTTGAAAGGATTGCGGTAGGTCCAGGGGGCAGGCAGGTGAAACACGCCGGGCAGCAGCGGCTCATAGGCGCGGCGGAAATTGGCGTTGCCGTTCACCGATGCGCCGCCAAAATGCGTGCCGTGATAGCCTTTCTTGAGGGCGAAGAATTTGGTGCGCTCGGGCTGGCCCTTTAGTTTGTGGTACTGGCGCGCCAGGCGCAGGGCTGTTTCAATCGCGTCTGATCCGCCCGAGGTGAAGAACGAACGGGTCAGGCCTTCGGGCTTGAAGAACTCCGCCAGTTCCCACGACAGCTCGATGAGAGGCGCATTGGTGGTGCCGCGAAAGGTTGAATAATAGGGTAGTGCATCGAGCTGGTCGCGAATGGCTTTTTTGACCGGCTCGCAGGAATAGCCGAGATTGACGTTCCACAAGCCGCCCACCGCATCCAGCACCGTGTGGCCGTCAAGGTCGGTGATTTCCGCATCCTTGGCGGCGTTGATGATATGCGGCGGGTTGGCGCGCATTTCACCGGCGTTGGCCATGGCATGCCACAGGTGGCGGGCGTTGTTCTCCTTCAGGAAGTTGGCGTTACGCATGTCGGGTCTCCTTGGTCTTGAGGCCGAGCAAGTCGAGTGCTGCGGCATAACTTTTCGCGGGATTGGTGACGTCAAAATGGACCGTGGGAATGCCAACCGCCAATGCACCATCAACATTGCGTTTCTGGTCATCAACGAAAACACAAGCGCTGCCGGGAAGGCCAAGTTCATCGAGACAGGCCTGGTAGCTGCGGGGATCGGGCTTCAGGATTTTCGTGTAGGTCGCATCGACAATCACGTCGAACAGGTCGATCAAGGGGAAGTGCTTGCGGAAAGCAACGCCATAAAAGAGGTCGAGCTCGTTCGAAAGAATGGCCAGCTTGATGCCGTGAGCCTTGACGGTTTGCACGGCGGCGCGGGCCTCGGGGCGCAACACCAGTTCGGGCTCGGCACCGCGGGCGCGTTGCACGAATGTGGCCATGTCGGTCCAGTTTTCGCCGACGAGGTTTCCAACCTCTTGGGTGCGCGTCATCCAATAGTCGCGCTCGCTGATCTCGTCCTTTTGCATGGATTGCCAAAGGGGATCAGTGCCCACATCAAACGGGCCGCGCCATGTCAGTGTTCCGGGTTCCAGCCCCAGGGCCTTTTCCGTGAGGTCATGGGTTTCAAACAGCGTGCGCGTGACAACGCCGCCGAAATCCAGGATGAGGGCTATGTTCACGTTCATGGTCTACCCGGTGGAATAATGCCTGTGGCAACCCAAGCATCAAAAATCTCCAGCGCCTTTGCCGCAAAAACCGGACTGTTGATGTGATCCGGAATTTCGTGAAATTCAACGGGTGGCTTGATTGACAATCGCATGGTCTCGACAAAAGCAGCCAACCCTTCGGGGTCATGCAGTGGCTCGCCTTCCTGGTCCCATTGTTCAATGCCACCAACGGGCAGGATAAATGCAACGGGGCCCTGGGCGCGCTCCAGTTTGTGGGCAATGGTGCGTGCCGTTTTGCGACGGCCCTCAGGGTCAGTTGTGATCGAACCAATCAACCGGTTGTGGGCGTGATAGGGACGGTTGGAAAACCGCTCCGGCACCGGCAACCATGACGGCAGGTCCACCATGTCGATGGCACCCGGTGCGATGATCTGCGGAATGCCGGAACGGCCGGCATTTTCCAACCGGTCCCAGCCAGCTGAAGTGGCAAGCACGTCATTTTCATGGTTCACCACTTCTTGCAGGCAGAAATCCATGACGGCGGCAAAACCTTTTTGCGAAGCAACAGATTCAAAAGCCCGCCCGCCCATTCCGGTGGCGTGAAAAACCGCAAGTTCATAGCCGCGTTTTTCAAGTTCGGGTTTCACGAACCACATGCATTTCAGGATGCTAAGCGACGTCATGCCGATGATGGGGCGGACCGATTGCGGCTTCATGCCGGCGCGGGCCGCGCCGACAACTGCGCCGCAGGCTTGCGAAAGCGATGATTTGCAAATGCTGTTCAGTCCGAAAAGCCCGCCCGCCCAAAGGATCATCATCAGATCGGTCGAAATGCGGTCAGGCGGAATGAGATGCGAGAATGACACCGTCGACACCACAAACTTGGGCACCCCAAGCGGCAATGCAGCGGCCACATCGAGGGCCAAATCGGTTCCCAAAGTGCCGCCAAGAATAATTGTGCCATCCATCTTGCCTTCATCGCAAAGTCGGCGCGCCAGTTTCGCGGCACCCTCTGCCATCATGGACATCGCCGAGTTTTCATCGCCGGATTTTATAACGGCATCGATAGTTGTGCGTGCCGCGGCAGCGACATCATGTTTCGAGTAGTCTGGCGTAAATTTTGGATCTTTCAACACCGACACATCCATCATGACAGCGTGACCGCCAGCGCTGTTGATGCATTCACGCATGAAGCCGAGTTCATCAGACTTGGTGTCGCCTGTGCCGATGACAAGAATTTGTGGCGTGTTCATTGCTGGTTCCTGATCATGATGCTTTGCGCAGCGCCGGCTTTCGGCCGGCAAGATGCTGTGAAACGTCGTCTGCCGCCGCGCGCACCAGAGCGCCAAATTCGACAAGGGCCTTTGGTGTCATGCGCAAAGTGGGCACGGCTATGGCGATGGTGCCGATGGGCTTTCCGGCCTGGTTGCAAATCGCGGCGGCAACGCTGCTGACACCTTCCTCAAGCGATTGATTGCTGATGGAGTAGCCGCGCTCTGCCGCTTCCTGCACGGCGCGCAACAGTGAATGCCGCGACGTTGGCGTCGTTGCCGTGAAATGCGGCAATGACTTTCGCGCTATGCTGTCGACGAAAGCCGGAGTCGAGGCCGCCAGGAATGCGATGCCCGAGGCCGTGGCATGCAGCGGAAGCTTCTGCCCCTGATCGAGGATCACACGGTTGGCTTTGGTGGAATGTTCAATGCAGATGGAAAGCAGGGTGCCTGCGCCGTATTCGGTGGCATGAACAGTTTCGTCTATGCGTTCGGCAAGGGCCCGCACGAAAGGTTGCGTTGTGCGATAAAGCGGGAAGCGCTCCTCGCGGGCCTTGCCGAGGACCTGAAGGGCTGGGCCCAATTCATAGTCGCGGCTGTCGCTGTCCTGCACAACATAGCCATTGGCGGCAAGTTCCAGCAACAAACGCCGGGTGGTTGATTTGTCGAATCCGGCCGCTGCGGCAATGCCGGTCAGGCCCTTCGGCGCGTGGGTGCGCGCCAGAATATCCAACAGTCCCAATGCTTTGCTTACGGTACCCATAGGCCTGACTTGGTTCCAACTGCTTAACAGGTGAAATAACTTGACACCAGCATGGATTTTTTGCAAGTCTATATTTGCACCGATGGTTCATATAATGAAACAAAAAAGAATCGGGCAGGGCCAAAAAGGAGGGACTTCCATGGCAGACAAACTATCGGCAACGGGCAGCAACCAGTTGCGCAAGAACAGCCTCGGTGTGAGCGCTGTCACATTTCTTGTCATTTCAGCGGCGGCACCGCTTGTCGCAGTGGCAGGCGGCGTGCCGATCAGCATGTTGCTCGGCAACGGGGCCGGCATCGTCGGATCATTCCTGTTGGCCACTGTCATCTTGATTGTATTTGCAGTCGGCTATGTGGCCATGGCCCGGCATGTTTCCAGTGCGGGTGGATTTTACGCCATGGTGGCGCGCGGACTTGGCGGAAAAGCGGGCGGCGCCGCCGCGATGATTGCCATACTGAGCTACAACGCCATGCAGATCGGCATTCTGGGCCTTCTGGGCGCGGCGTCCGCCGGCACATTTGGCGCACTTGGAATCATCCTGCCATGGTGGGCCTGGTCGATGATTGGCATCGCACTGGTCGCCGTACTCGGCTACCGCCAGGTTGAGCTATCGGCAAAAATCCTGATGGCCCTGGTGATCCTTGAATACATCATTGTGTTGATCGTTGACCTTGCCATCCTCTTCAAAGGGGGAGATTCAGGCTTGTCGCTTGCGCCATTCTCATGGAGCCAGGTCATGAGCGGCTCGCCTGCCATTGGCATCCTGTTCTGTTTTGCGGCCTTCATCGGCTTTGAAGCGACAACAATCTATTCCGAGGAAGCCCGTGAACCACGCACCACCGTGCCGCGGGCCACATATTTCTCGGTTTTGCTCATCGGGCTTTTCTACATGTTTACATCCTGGCTCATGGTTGCCGGTGAAGGTGTGGACAAGCTGGTGCCGACACTTCAGGGCATGCAAGATCCGACGGCATTTCTGTTTAACATCGCAGGCCGCTATGTTGGTGAGCCTGTACCCACCATCATGGGCTTCCTTTTCATCTCCAGCCTGTTTGCATCGGTGCTTGCCTTCCACAATGGCGTGGCCCGCTACAAATATGTGGCCGGCCGTGAAGGCCTGTTGCCAGCCTCATTGGGTGTGACGCATGACCGCTTCCAAAGCCCGCATGTCGGCTCGATCATCCAGACCGTGCTGGCCATTGTCGTCGTCGGCTTCTTTGCAATCATGGGCATGGACCCGGTGTTGCAGCTCTTCACCTGGCTCACGCAGCTTGGCACGCTGGGCATTCTCGGTTTGATGGCGGTCACGTCATTCTCGGTCGTTGCCTTCTTTGCCCAGAACAGCATGGGTGAAACAGCGCTCTCGACCCGGATATTGCCGACGATTGCCGGCGTGGTCATGGCCGCATTGTTTGTCTATATCTTCGCCAAGTTTGGTGATTTGACAGGTGCGGCGGGTTTGCTCGGCATCATGCTGCCATCCCTCGTCATCGTTGCGGCAGTTCTGGGTTTCCTGTCGGCCGCAAGCCTGTCAAGCCGCGATGCGGCCAAGTTCAAGAAACTCGGCAGCAACAGCTAGATCAAGACCCAAAGGAGCGGGGGTCCACTCCCGCTCCTTCCATTCCAAAGAGACTGTCAAGAGACCATCATGGCATTTGCCGATTCGATCACCGTCGCAGAATTGGACCGTGATCCATTTCCAATCTATGCCAGGTTGCGGCGCGAAACGCCGGTTGCCTATGTGCCTGCCGCCAATGTGTGGTTTGCCACGCGTTGGGACGACGTTGAAACTGTCACAAAGTCACCCGAACACTTCACGTCCGAGGCGCCAACATCTCCGGTCGAACTTTCATTTGGAAAACCGACCATCCTGACTTCCGAAGGTGAAACCCACAAGGCCCTGCGTGAAGGCGTTGAAGCCCACTACAGGCCGCGCAAAGTCGCCGAATATATCGAAGGACTCGTGCGCCCCATCGCCGAACAGTATCTCGACGTATTCAAAACCCGCGGGCATGCCGAGTTGATGGCGGAATATTTCGAGCCCATTTCGGTGTTGAGCCTCGCAAGGTCATTCGGGCTTGGTGATGTGAACGTGCCGCAGTTACGCAGGTGGTTTCATGGCCTCTCCCAGGGGGCAATCAACTATGAGCGCGACCCCGTGCGCCAAAAGATTGCCGACGCGAC
>JANNFZ010000497.1:0-3429 GCA_031380375.1 Hyphomicrobiales bacterium | reverse complement strand
ACATAAACTTGCACCGTCAATTCATTGTCGGTGGTCGAGGGGCGGATGGCGCGGGTTTGCGTTTCGATTTGGTCGAAGGCCTCGCGGATCGCCGGAAAATAGGCTTGGCCTGCTTGCGTGAGTTCAGCGCGGCGCGCGTCGCGGCGGAAAAGTTGCAGGCCCAGTCGGTCTTCCAGCAGTTTCACCTGATGGCTGACCGCCGAGCGCGTGATGCCCAATTCATTGGCAGCCATGCGGAAGGAACCTAGCCTTGCGGCGGCTTCAAAGGCCGTCAAGGCGCGTAAAGGCGGGAGATCACGTCTGGGCAAGATGGCTCACCATGGCAATTGAAAGTCAGGAATAGCAGGCTTGTTTTCAGGGTGTTAGGGGTCGAAATGCAACGGGTTGCCAAAATAGCGTGAATTTTGCTCACCAGCAAGCCAGTGCTTTTCGGCCTTTTCGTGAACGTCCCTTCCCGGCAATATGACACGCATGAACAGCCTCGAAGACCTGTCCAAACGCCGTGGCGGCCGCGAAGCGCGCGTCGCCCTGCGTTCCCGTGCCATTCCCATGCACGAGGCCGCGGTTCGCCCCGGCATGGAGGGCGGACAATACAAACCCTTGAAAGATGCCGACCTGCCACGCATTCACCGCGCGGCCTTGCAGCTTCTTGAAAATGTCGGTCTCGGCAATCCCATTCCCACCTGCGTGGCGGCCTTGACCGCACATGGCTGCTGGATGAATGACCGGGGCCGCATCTGCATTCCGGCAACCCTCGTTGAAGAAATGATCGCCAAGGCGCGGCGCAATTTCACGCTCTATGCGCGTGATCCAAAACACGACATGGAGCCTTCGGGAAACCGCGTCTATTTCGGAACCGCAGGTGCCGCCGTGCATGTGGTGGAGCCCGCCACACGCGATTACCGCGAGTCTGTACTCGTCGATCTCTATGATGCAGGCCGCATCGTTGACCTCTGCGACCATATCCATTTCTACCAGCGCCCGCTGACAGCGCGTGACATGCTGAACGGCCACGACCTCGACATCAACACCATGTATGCCTGCCTTGCCAGCACGGCAAAACACGTGGGCACCAGCATGGTCGACCCGCGCCATGTCGAGGAGTGTTTGCAAATTCTTCATCTGGTGGCAGGCAGCGAAGCAAAATGGCGCGAGCGTCCCTTCGTTTCCCAGTCCAACACCTTTGTTGTGCCACCGCTGAAGTTTGCCGAGGATTCCTGCTACTGCCTTGAGGCGGCGGCGCGTGGCGGCATGCCAGTGTTGTTGCTGTCAGCGGCGCAAGCCGGTGCCACTTCGCCTGCGTCACTTGCCGGAACCGTGGTGCAGGCCGTTGCTGAATGCCTTGCCGGACTTGTGTATATCAACTGTGTGGTGCCGGGTGCTGTGGCGATCTGGGGCCCCTGGCCTTTCGTGTCGGACTTGCGCACCGGTGCCATGTCGGGTGGTTCCGGAGAACAGGCGCTCATCACGTCGGGGTGCGCCCAGATGGGCCATTTCTATGACCTGACGGTCGGTTCCGCCTCCGGCATGTGCGATGCCAAATTGCCGGACATGCAGGCAGGTTATGAAAAGGGTGTGACAGCCGGCATTGCCGCCATGACCGGGCTCAACCTCATGTATGAATCGGCGGGCATGCACGCGTCCCTGCTCGGCTTCTGCATGGAAAGCCTGCTCATCGACAACGACATGCTGGGCTCCATCAACCGCAATGTCAGAGGCATCGAAGTGACGGATGAGTCACTTTCCGTCGATGTCATCACCGAGGTCTGTCATGGCCCCGGGCATTTTCTCGGCAGCGACCAGACCCTGCAACTGATGCAGCGTGACTATGTCTATCCCCTCATGGGCAATCGCATGAGTCCGAAGGAATGGATCGAGGCCGGAAAGCCCGACATCGTCGAGCGGGCGGCGGCGCGCAAGCGCGAAATCCTTTCAACCTACTATCCCGAATATATCCCGCGCGCTGTCGATGACATGATCCGTGCCAAACATGACATCAAGCTGCCGCGTAGCGTGATGGAATTGGGCGACCCGCGCTGGGCGAGGTAAATGGAACACCCGATCCTCACGCGCATCCGCCGCGAGGGCTTCACGCCGTTTGGGTGGTTTGAGCCGCGGGATGATGACCGTGTTCCGCACGGAGCGCGCTTTGTCATTCTCATCGGCAATGCCGGGCCCGACATGTTCCGGCGCTTTGCCCGTGAGCGCGATCCTGAGAAGGATTCCATGGATGACTGGACAAAGGCGACAGTCGACGTGCTCGCCCGCGACCTTGATGCGACGGCGGTCTATCCCTTGGACAAGCCAGCCTTGCCCTTTCTCACCTGGGCGCGGCGGGCGCGCGCCGGGCATGTTTCACCGCTTGGAATGAATATCCATGCGACCTATGGCCTCTGGCACGCCTTCCGCGCTGCACTACTCTTTCCGGTTGCCTTCGACCTGCCGCCCGCCCCGCAAGGCGAGCGCCCCTGCGATACTTGTGCCGACAAGCCGTGCCTGACCGCCTGCCCGGTCCAGGCGTTTAACGGAAACAGCTACAATGTCAGCGCTTGTGGACAACACCTCGCATCAGAATCCGGCAAGACCTGCATGGACGGTGGCTGCCAGGCGAGGATGGCCTGCCCTGTTGGCAAGGGATTTGAATATGGGCCCGCCCAAATGCAATTTCACATGCGGGCCTTTCTAAGGGCACGGCAGAACGCGGAAACATGAGCTACGATTTCATCAGGCAGAAACTGGCACGCGGCGAGGCAATCATTCTTGACGGCGGCACCGGCACCGACATTCAGCGCCGGGGTGCGCCAATGAGCAGCGAGACTTGGTGCGCCGAAGTCAATGCCACCCACCCGCACATCGTCCGCGCCGTGCATGAAGACTATATCAGCCGGGGTTCGGACATCATCACGGCCAATACTTTTGCCACAAGTGCCTTGAACTTCCATTACAGAAAACGCGACGCCGACATGCTGCGGCTTGACAATGCGGCGGTTGCCGAAGCAAAGGCGGCTGCCCGGGGCAAGCCCGTTGCAGTGGCTGGCTCTGTATCCACGCAACGGCCGTTGATTCCCGGAACCGACCGTACCGATCTTTCGATCAACTGGCCCGCTGATGTGGCGCGCAAGCTCTTCCGCACCAAGGTCGAAAATCTCAAAGCCGCCGGCGTTGACCTGCTGATGATGGAAATGATGCGCGATGCCGATTACGCGCTTTATGCCTGCGAGGCGGCCAAGGCGACGGGCCTTCCGGTGTGGACAGGCCTTTCCGTTGAGCGCCGTGCTGACGGCGTGCTCACGGGCTTCGGGCGGTCAGACCAGCTGTTCAGCGACATTGCGCCGGCGCTTGCGGGCCTGAAGCCTGATGTCATGTGCATCATGCACACCTCCGCCAATGACACCGACGAGGCCATTGAAATCCTGAAGCGTCATTGGT
>JANNFZ010000518.1:0-10034 GCA_031380375.1 Hyphomicrobiales bacterium | reverse complement strand
CCTTTTCATTTACAGAAGTTGCAAAGCGCGCCGCCGCGATGATGCCAAACGGTGGCTCAATCCTGACCCTCACCTATGGCGGCTCGCAGCGTGTCATGCCCAATTACAATGTCATGGGTGTCGCCAAGGCCGCACTGGAAGCCAGTGTCCGTTATCTCGCCGCCGATTTTGGTTCGCAAGGGGTCAGGGTCAATGCCATTTCCGCAGGCCCCATGCGCACCCTGGCGGGTGCCGGCGTTGGCGATGCGCGGGCCATGTTCAGTTACCAGCAGGCCCATGCGCCGTTGCGCCGGACCATCACACTTGAGGAAGTTGGGGGATCAGCCGTCTATCTTCTCTCAGCCCTGTCGGGTGGAGTGACGGGCGAAATCCACTATGTTGATTCCGGCTACAACATCATCTCCATGCCGCGCCCCGAGGATATATGACCATGCACGCCCATCTCCTCGATAAATATGCCGAACTCATCATCAAGTCCGGGCTCAATGTCCGAGCGGGGCAACAGGTTCTGATCTCGGCACCCATCGAGGCCGTCGAACTTGTGCGCCGCGTGACCTTCCATGCCTACAAGGCAGGGGCGTCTCTCGTCACAACGCTTTATGGCGATGAGGCAACCCAGCTCATGCGCTTCGAGCAAGGCCACGAGACAATTTTTGAGACCGCACCCGAATGGCTGTTCAACGGCATGGCGGCGGCCTTCAAGGATGGTTCAACGGCGCGCCTTGCCATCATCGGCGATGATCCGGCACTGCTCGCCAACCAGAATCCCGAACATGTTTCCCGCGCCAACCGCGCCCGCTCCAAAGCCTACAAGCCGGTCATCGAACAGATCACCGGCTTTGCCACAAACTGGTGCGTGGTTGCGGCAGCAACGCCGCAACATGCAAAATCGGTGTTCCCGAACCTCGCCCCCGACAAGGCGCTTGAAGCCCTGTGGACGGCGATTTTCAAATGCACCCGCGCCGACCTGCCCGATCCCGTGGCGGCCTGGGAGGAACATTCGAAAAACCTCCACGCCCGCACCGCCATGCTCAACGCCAAGCGCTATGCGGCGCTCAAATACAAAGGCCCCGGCACCGATTTCACGCTTGGTCTCGTCGATGACCACATCTGGGCGGGGGGCGCTTCCACGGCGCGCAACGGCATTCTGTGCAATCCCAACATCCCCTCGGAAGAGGTTTTCACCATGCCGCACCGCGAGCGCGTCGATGGCATCGTGCGCGCGACGAAGCCGCTGTCCTATCAGGGCACCATGATCGACGGCATAGCCGTGCGTTTTGAAAAGGGCCGCATTGTCGAGGGCACGGCGGAAAAGGGCGGCGACGTGTTCCGCAAGATGATCGACACCGATGATGGTGCGGCACGTCTTGGCGAAGTGGCACTGGTGCCGCACTCATCGCCCATATCGGCGAGCGGCATCATCTTCAATGAAACGCTGTTTGACGAAAACGCCGCAAGCCACATCGCTGTCGGCCAGGCCTATTCCCAGAACCTGAAGGACACGGCGACCCTGACGCCTGAGCAGAAATTGGCGGCCGGCATGAACACCAGCTTGGTGCATGTCGACTGGATGATCGGCTCTGGCGAACTCGACGTGGACGGTGTGGTGCGTGACGGCAAGACCGAGCCGCTGATGCGCAAAGGCGAGTGGGTATAGGCATACCCCTCTCCCACAAGGGGCGAGGGTTGAGTTACAAAACCAACCTTCTCCCCTTGTGGGAGAAGGTGGCGCGGCACGCGCCGGATGAGGGGTTTGGCAGGAACACCGATATGTGGAATGCTAAGGCCATGACCAAATTCATTGCGCCCGTTTCACCCGGCGAAATGCTGGAAAAAGAATTCCTGCTTCCTTTGGGCCTCACGAAATACCGCCTTGCCAAGAGCATCGGCGTTCCGGCTCAACGCATTGGTGACATCGTGGCAGGAAAGCGCGGCATTACGGCGGACACGGATTTGCGGCTGTGCCGGTTCTTTGGGCTTTCTGAAGGCTGGTGGCTGAAATTACAGGCGGGATACGACACGTCCATTGCACGGCGAAAACTCGGCAAGACACTGGACAAGATTGTGCCGCTGAAGGAAGTGGCGTGAGTGTAAAACCGAACCGCTGATGCGCAAAGGCGAGTGGGTTTGACCAACCCCTCACCCGCCTCGCGGTGCTCGGCACCCTCTCCCACAAGGGGAGAAGGTTGGTTTTGACGTTCAACCCTCACCCCTTGAGGGAGAGGGTGTCAGCCGAAGGCTGACGGGAGAGGGGTCGGTCCATCACAAAATAAACTTGCTCAAATCTGTGTTGCGCGAGAGGTCGCCGAGGTTCTTTTCGACGAAAGCCGCATCGAGCAAAACTGTTTCGCCGGAACGGTCGGTGGCCGTGAAGCTCACCTCGTCGAGCACCCGTTCCATGACGGTTTGCAGCCGCCTGGCCCCGATATTCTCGATCGCCGCATTGATTTCGGCGGCGATGCGCGCAAGGGCCGCCACGCCATCTTCGGTCACCTCAAGCGTCACACCTTCGGTCAGCATCAGCGCCTTGTATTGCTTGATGAGGCTGGCTTCCGGTTCCGTCAGGATGCGGCGGAAATCATCCTGTGTGAGCGCCTTCAACTCCACGCGGATGGGCAAGCGGCCTTGCAGTTCCGGCAGCAGATCAGAAGGCTTCGCGATATGGAAAGCGCCTGACGCGATGAACAGGATATGATCGGTCTTCACCGGGCCATGCTTGGTGGAGACGGTGGTGCCTTCAATGAGCGGCAGCAAGTCGCGCTGCACGCCTTCGCGCGACACGTCCGCCCCGCCACGGTCGCTGCGGGCGCAAATCTTGTCAATCTCGTCGAGAAACACAATGCCGTCATTTTCCACGGCATCAATGGCTTCGGCGATGATTTTTTCCTGGTCGAGAAGCTTGTCGCTTTCTTCCGCCAGCAACACGACATGGGCTTCCGCCACCTTGAGCTTGCGCGATTTTGTGCGGTTGCCAAAGGCCTTGCCCATCATCTCGGTGATGTTGATGACCGAAGCCGAACCACCGGGCATGCCCGGAATATCGAAACTCGGAACGCCTCCCGTATCGGCGACCTGGATTTCTATGTCCTTGTCGTTCAACTGGTCGGCGCGCAGTTTCTTGCGGAAACTGTCGCGCGTTGCCTCGCTGGCATTGACTCCCACCAGTGCATCAAGCACGCGGGTCTCGGCATTGAGGTGGGCTTGCGCCTCCACGTCTTTCCGCCGCGCCGCCTTCACCATGCCGATGCCTGCTTCGAGAAGATCACGGATCATCTGGTCGACGTCGCGGCCGACGTAACCAACTTCCGTGAATTTGGTGGCCTCGACCTTGATGAAGGGCGCATTGGCGAGCCGTGCGAGACGCCGGGCAATTTCGGTTTTGCCGACACCGGTTGGCCCGATCATCAGAATGTTTTTGGGCGACACTTCCTCGCGCATCTGGCCGGTGAGCTGTTGCCTGCGCCAGCGGTTGCGAAGTGCAATGGCCACGGCGCGCTTGGCCTCATGCTGGCCGATGATGTAGCGGTCAAGTTCCGAGACGATTTCACGGGGAGAAAATGCGGTCATGTTGTCTTTCTATGGTTCCGTCACTCACTTGGCATCCAGCATTTCGACGGTGAGATTGCCGTTGGTATAGACGCAAATCTCGGCGGCGATCTTCATGGCCTTGCGGGCGATGTCTTCGGCCGACATGTCGCTGTCGACGAGGGCCCGGGCCGCCGCCAGCGCATAGTTGCCACCGGAGCCAATGGCGATGACACCACCTTCCGGTTCCAGCACATCACCAGTGCCCGTCAGCACCAATGAAACCTTTGCGTCAGCGACGATCATCATGGCCTCGAGGCGGCGGAGATAGCGGTCGGTGCGCCAGTCCTTGGCCAACTCGACGCAAGCCCTGGTGAGCTGCAACGGGAATTGTTCAAGCTTCGCTTCAAGCCGTTCAAACAGCGTCATGGCATCGGCGGTGGCCCCGGCAAATCCGGCAATCACCGCGCCTGTGCCGAGGGGCCGGACTTTGCGGGCATTGCCCTTGATGATGGTTTGCCCAAGGCTCACCTGGCCGTCACCGGCGATGACCACCTTGCCGCCTTTGCGCACCGTCAAAATGGTGGTGCCGTGCCATTGGGGAATGTCTGCCATGGAATGTCCTTTGATCGGCGATATTCAGATTTTGCGCAGGAAGACGCTGCGCACCTTGTGGTCGGCCCCTTTGCGCAACACCAGATCGGCGCGCGGCCGCGTCGGCAATATGTTCTCGCGCAAGTTTGCGAAATTGATGGTCGTCCAGATGCGGCTCGCTGTGGTTTGCGCTTCGTCGTCGCTGAGCGAAGCGTAGCGGTGGAAGTAGGACTTGGGATCGGCAAAGGCACCGTTGCGCAACGACAGGAAACGCTCGACATACCAGGTCTTGAGATCACCCGCATCGGCGTCAATGAAGATTGAGAAATCAAAAAAATCCGAGACATTGGGAATGCCGCGGCCATCGCGCGGCGGGCGGCCCGTTTGCAGCACGTTGATGCCCTCGATGATCAGGATGTCGGGCTGGTCGACAAGTTGGGTCTGGCCCGCCAGCACATCATAGGTAAGATGCGAATAAACCGGTGCTTCGACATCGCGCTCGCCCGCCTTGATGGCCGACATGAAGCGCAGGATGTTGGGCAGGTCATAGCTCTCGGGAAAACCTTTTCGGCCCATCAGGCCTTCGCGCTCAAGAACCGCATTGGGCAAAAGGAATCCGTCAGTGGTGACGAGATCGACCTTCGGGTGCGAGGGCCAGCGTGACAGCAAGCGCCGCAGGATGCGTGATGTGGTGCTCTTGCCGGAAGCGACACTTCCCGCAACCCCGATCACATAAGGCACCTTGAGGTCATGGCTGTGGAGAAACTGGTTTGAGGCGTGGAACAGTTTCTGGCTGGCCTGCACATAGAGATTGAGAAGCCTGGACAAGGGCAGATAAATGGTCTCGACTTCGGTCAAGTCGATGCGGTCATTGAGCGAACGCACCTCGTCGAGGTCGGACGCTGTCAGGGTCATGGGTGTGTCGGCGCGAAGCCCGGCCCATTCCTCGCGCGCAAAACGCCGGAACGGCGAAACCTCGCGGGCCAGGTCTTCTTCGAACTGCAATTCGGGACTCATGGGCGGCGGGCAGCCTTTTCGGCAAGTCCCGATGTTCCGGCTCGGTTCTTGAGTTCCGCCATGACGGCTTCGGGTGCAATACCCGCAGACTTGAGCAGAACCAGCAGATGATAGAGCACATCGGCGGCCTCTTTGGTTGCCTCCATGCGTTTTCCCTGCACGGCGGCGAGCGCCAGTTCAACGGCCTCTTCGCCGAATTTCTTGGCGCATTTTTCCACACCTTCGGCGAGAAGTTTGGCCGTGTAGGATGAGCCGGGGCTCGCGGAGGCCTTTGCGGCGATTTCCTTTTGCAGAATATCCAGTTGTTCAAACCCTGCCATCATGCCCCCGCCTGCAGGCGCACCGGAATTCCCGCTGCCGCCATCGCCGCCTTCGCTTGGCCAATGGTAAAGGTTCCGAAGTGGAAAATCGAGGCCGCCAGCACAGCGCTGGCATGGCCATCCCTGATGCCTTCGACAAGATGGGCAAGGGTGCCGACACCGCCCGAGGCAATAACCGGAATGGCAACCGCATCGGCGATGGCGCGGGTGAGTGCAATGTTGAAGCCTTTGCCGGTGCCGTCCCGGTCCATGGAGGTGAGCAGGATCTCGCCGGCCCCGAGGCTTTCCACTTCGCGGGCGAAGGCAACGGCATCAATGCCGGTTTCCTTGCGTCCGCCATGGGTGAAGATTTCGAACTTGCCGGGCGCGGATTCTTTTGCATCAATGGCGATGACAATGCACTGACTGCCGAATTTCTCCGCCGCCTGTCTGACGAAGGCGCGGTTGGCGACGGCGGCGGAATTGATTGATACCTTGTCGGCTCCGGCCAGCAGAAGTGCGCGAATGTCATCAAGCACCCGCACCCCTCCACCCACCGTCAGGGGCATGAAACAGACCTCGGCGGTGCGCCGGACCACATCGAGCAAGATGCCGCGACCCTCATGGGTGGCGGTGATGTCGAGAAAACAAAGTTCATCCGCCCCCGCCGCGTCATAGGCTTTCGCCGCTTCCACGGGGTCACCTGCATCGACGAGATTGACGAAATTGACGCCCTTGACGACACGGCCATCCCTAACGTCGAGGCAGGGAATGACGCGGGCTTTCAACATCAGCGGCCGCCCGACACGCGAATGGTGGTGGCCGTGATATAGCTTGCGGCATTGCTGACCGCGAACATGATGGTGCTGGCCACTTCTTCAACGCTGCCCGCCCGCTTCATCGGAATGACCGGCACCATGCGGGCAACACGCCCGGGTTCCCCGGTCGAGCGGGCATGAATTTCCGTCTCGGTGAGGCCCGGTGCCACGGCGATGACGCGGATGCCTTCTTCCGCCACTTCGCGCCCCAATCCGATAGTGAAGGAATCGATCGCCCCCTTGGAGGCCGCATACCAGGTGTATTCGCCGGGACTGCCGATCGAGGCAGCCCCAGACGACAGGTTGACGATGACACCACCCTTGCCGCCGTTGCGCGTCGACATGTATTTGACGGCTTCCCGCGCCACCAGAATGGCCCCCGTGACATTGAGGGCGATAGTATCAGCAATCGTTTCGGCTGCGGCCTGATCAAGCCTGCTGCTTTTTCCCGTGCCGCCGGCATTGTTGATGACGGCGGTGATGGGACCAAAAATCTTGTTGGTCGCGGCAAAGAGTTTTTCGATATCGGCAAGCTTTGTGACGTCAGCCTGGATGGCCAGGGCTTTGCCGCCATGCAAGCGAATGTCCTCAGCCAATTTCTCGGCAGGCATTTGATCTGAGAGGTAGTTGATGGCAACCGCATAGCCTTCGGCCGCCGCAAGCCGCGCCGTGGCAGCACCAATGCCGCGTCCACCACCCGTGACAAGCATGACCTTGGGGATCATTGTTTCGCCTCCGAAATGAGTTGAAGTGCAGCCCTTGGATCAACACGGCCATCATAGAGCGCGCGGCCCGTGATGGCACCTGCGAGCTTTTTCGCATCGGGTTTCAGCAGACGCCGCACATCATCAAGCGAGGCAAGGCCGCCGGAGGCAATGACCGGAATATCAACGGCGTCGGCCAGCGCAATGGTGGCGGGCCAATTGATGCCCGTGAGCACCCCGTCCCGGTCAATATCGGTGTAAATAATGGCGGCGACTCCTGCTCCCGCAAAGCGCTGCGCCAGTTCCGTCACAGCAAGGGATGAAACTTCGGCCCAGCCTTGCACTGCAACCTCGCCACTGCGGGCATCAATTCCGACGGCGATTTTTCCAGGGAATTTGCGGGCTGCTTCCTTGACAAGGTGTGGATCACGCACCGCGATGGTGCCGAGGATGATCCGGGCAATACCTTTCGAAAGCCAAGTCTCGATTTGGTCGAGGGTGCGAATGCCGCCGCCCAACTGTACGGGATTTGCCGTCGCACCAAGAATGGCCTCGACCGCCTCGCCATTGACGGCGCGGCCCGCGAAGGCCCCGTTCAAATCCACCACATGCAGCCACGCGAAACCCTGCGCTTCAAAGGTCTTGGCCTGTGCCGCGGGGTCTTCATTGTAAACGGTGGCCTTTGCCATGTCGCCAAACTTCAGGCGCACGCAAGCCCCGTCTTTCAGGTCAATGGCCGGAAACAGGATCACGGCTTCCACCGCAGGAAATTGGCAATGAGGCGAAGCCCCAGGGCCTGGCTTTTCTCGGGGTGGAATTGCGTCCCCACCATGTTTTCATAACCAACCATGGCGGTGACCGGACCGCCATAGTCGGCGGTTGCAATCACATCTTCCGGCAGGGTTGTTGCAAGATGATAGGAATGCACGAAATAGGCATGCAAGCCATCATCGCCAAGTGCGATGTCCTGCAACACCGGATGATCCGTAACAGCGCGAAGTGTGTTCCAACCCATGTGCGGAATTTTTAGGGTGGCGTCGGACGGTGTGATCCGCGTGACGTCGCCAGCCACCCAACCCAAGCCCGGTATTGCCTCATGCTCAAGGCCGCGTGTTGCCATCAACTGCATGCCAACACAAATGCCGAGGAAAGGTGTGCCCCGCGCAATCACCCGTTCCTGCAAAGTCTCACGCATCTCCGGTATGGCATAGAGCCCATTGCGGCAATCCTTGAAGGCGCCAACCCCGGGCAACACGATGCGGTCCGCTGTCTTTACATCGCTAACACGGTTGCTGACCACGATCTGGTCCTTCAGGCCATGGTCGCGTGCCGCCCGCTCAAAGGCCTTGTGGGCCGAGTGCAGGTTGCCTGAGCCATAGTCGATGATGACGGTCTTCATCAGCCCGCAAGGCTTCCCTTGGTCGATGGCACGCGGTCCTTTTGCCGGGGGTCGATTTCAACAGCATCGCGCAAGGCCCGGGCCAGTGCCTTGAAACTCGATTCGGCGATATGGTGGGCATTGCCGCCGATACTGTTCTCAAGGTGCAGGGTAATCCCGGCGTTCATGGCAAAGGCCTGGAACCACTCGCGCACAAGCTCTGTGTCAAAATCGCCGATCTTGGGGCGGGGATAAGTGCAATTGAACACGAGGAACGGCCTGCCCGAAACATCAATCGCCACCCGCGTCAGTGTTTCATCCATCACAAGGTCACAAGAAGCAAAACGCCGGATGCCCTTGCGGTCGCCAAGCGCCTTGGCCACGGCCTGGCCCAGCACAATGCCGCAATCCTCAACCGTGTGGTGGGCGTCGATGTGCAGATCGCCCTTGGCCTTCAGCGTAATGTCGATCAGCGCATGCCGCGACAGCTGCTCCAACATGTGGTCGAGAAAGCCGACACCCGTGGTGATGTCAAAAGTTCCCGAGCCGTCGAGGTTGACGGTTGCATTGACTTCGGTCTCTGTGGTCTTGCGGCTGATCGTGGCGCTGCGCATGGGAATTCCTTTCGCAGGCGCGAGATAGCAGAGGATTGCTGCCCGGCCAAGAAGAGGTTGAATAGGTTAACGGCGCCGTTTGCCCTTGGGCGCCTTGTCAATGATCCTGTCAGTGTCCTTGAGCAGCGCCACCATGGCATCGCGCGCCGCCTTTGGCTCATTGGCCACAATGGCTCGCAGGATATTTTCATGGAGCTTCAGAGCCATTCCATAGGCGGGATTATGCTCGGTCGTGAATTCGAACAGGTTGGCGAGGGCCTTTTCGATGATGGTGCCCAAGGGCACCAACAGCTCATTGTTGGCCGCTGCCATCAGGGCCTCGTGGAATTCAATGTCGGCGGCAATGATCTCCTGGTGGTTTCGGGCCGTCGTCATGGTGTTAAAGGCTTTGACCATGCGCTCGAGTTGGAAGGGCGTGCGCTTGCGGGCCGCCAGTTCGGCAATTCCGGGCTCGATCAATCGCCTCGCCTCCTGGGTTGCCAGCAGGAAGGCCTTGCGGTCCATGGCGGCGTGGTACCAATCAAGCACGTCCCGGTCCAGGAGGTTCCAGCGGGCCTTGGGCTCGACCCTTGAGCCGACCTTGGGCCGGGATTTGAGCAGTCCCTTGGCATTGAGGCTTTTGACCGCTTCACGGACCGCCGTGCGGCTTGTGCCGAAGACCAAGCCCCACTCGGCCTCATTGGGCAAAAGAGCCCCCGGCGGGTACTCACCGCCCAGAATGCGCTCGCCGATATTGCGCTCGATCTGGGAATGGAGATTGCCTGATCTCTTGCGCGCGCCCTTGGCCTTGCCCCTCTTTATTATCATACAAATGACCTTGAAACTTCGATGGGACAACTTTATGGTCCCTCGCAATGGCAATACAAGCCCCGCCTGTCGCGGACGCAATGAACGCCAGATTTAGGGAGGACTAAACAGTGACCAATCGCAGACAATTCATGGCGGCTTCCATTGCCGCAGCCGTCATCGCAGCCGCCGGGCCAGCCCTGGCGGAAGGCAAGGGCCTGATCGGCATTTCCATGCCGACCAAAACCTCGACCCGTTGGATTTCCGACGGCGAATCCATGGTGAAGGAATTCACCGCC
>JANNFZ010000353.1:0-4325 GCA_031380375.1 Hyphomicrobiales bacterium | reverse complement strand
GCCCGGGCAGGAAGAAATAATGTGATGCACAAGTGACGCAGGAATTGCATGATTATTTCTCCAAAAGCGTTATGTTCGGTTGGATATAGCGCCAATGAACGCAATGCAAATGGAAAATCCAATGCTTGAGACAATCATTCGCTTCAACCTTGGAAACGGCGTCAGGCTCGGTCCCGGCAAGGTTCTGCTGCTCGAGAAGATCGCCGAGACCGGGTCCCTGTCAGCTGCCGCCCGCACCATGGACATGTCCTACAAGCGCGCCTGGCAATTGATCGACGAAATGAACGGGGTATTCAGCGCACCTGTCGTCACGACCAAAGCTGGTGGCCGGAAAGGCGGTGGAGCCGCAGTCACGGCTTTTGGTCAAAACATTGTCAAACGTTTCCGGCATTTTGAGCAAATGGCCCGGACGGAAGGCCGGGGCGATCTCAAGGATCTTCAGAAACAACTCAAGCCCAAGGCAAACCGGAAAGTGGCGCGGCCTTGACAGGGCGAAACGCAGGCCTCACCTTTCTTTTCTCCTCACTCCATCAATGAGTAAAAAATGTTCCCGGCTGGCGTATCCATCAATCCAATCAACGGTGCCATGACACCTTCCACCGGACACTATGTGAAACGTCTGGGCGAATTTCGCGGCGTCTACCAGGACGGAAAGGCGTTTGACACAATCCTGTCCACCCAAGGTGACGTCACGACTTATGAAGTGCGCGAGTTCAAGGAAAAAGGTTCAGATCTCTTTTTCGGCACAACCACAATGTATCCAGGCCGGGTCGGCGACGAATATTTTATGACCCGGGGCCACTTTCATGAACGGCGGGACCGTGGCGAAGTTTATTACACGCAGTCCGGCCATGGCATGCTGCTGCTGCAATCCCGTGACGGCAAGACTGAAACAGTCGAAATGAAGCCGGGAGTTTGCGCCTTTATCCCGCCGGACTGGGCCCATCGCTCGATCAATACAGGTGACGAGCCGCTGGTTTTCGTCTGGGTCTGCAATCCCGATGCCGGCCACGACTACGCCGGGATTCTGGCGCGCGGCATGCGGAGTCTCGTGGTTTGCCGCAACAATGCTGTTGCCGTGGTGCCCAATCCTAACTTTGCCGACTGAGCAGCTGCTCGATCTCGACTTTCGTCGGCAGGCTGTCCATGGCACCTCTTTTGGTGGTGGCCAGTGCCCCTGCCGCGCATGCTTCGCGCAGGATGGTGCCAAGCTGTTCATCGTCACTTTTGCGAGGTGCGATGGCCAAAATCCCTGACAGCAACGAAGCCATAAAAGCATCTCCGGCTGCCGTTGTATCGACCGCGTCCACCGCAAATCCGCTGCAAATGAATTTGCCATACGTGCTGAATAGTTCCGCTCCAGCGGCTCCCTTGGTGACGGCCATCAATTTCAAGTCATCATGCCACAATGAACGGGCGGACTTCTCGATGGATTGATCGCCTGTCACAGTGATGAGTTCCTCCTCGCTCAGTTTGACGATTGTTGACCGACCTATGAGTTCCCGCCCGGCCGCAACCATGCTTGTTACATTGGGCCAAAGGCTTGGCCTGAAATTGAGGTCGACTGAGACCAGCCGCCCCGCGTTTCGGGCAATTTCCATGGCTTCCAATTGTGCCTCGGCTGAACCCGGCGCGGCCATGAGCAATCCGCCCACATGCAGCACTGCTGCACTCTTGATTTGCGCTGGATTGATATCTTCCTTGCTGAACAGCAGGTCAGCGGGGTTGTCGCGATAGAACAGGAATTCCCGTTCACCGTCAGGCTTCAGCGAGACAACTGACAATCTGGTCTTGCCTTGGGTTGTGCGCATGACACCGGAAGCATCAACGCCGTTCTTCTCCAATGTTGCGATGATCGTTGTGCCAAAGGCATCATCGCCGACTTTGGCCAGCATGGCCACACGACGGCCAAGGCGCGCCAGTCCCACCGCCACATTGCCGGGAGCTCCCCCAGGGCTCGGCGCATAGAGCCAGCCTTGTTCCGTTTTGGCGTGGGGAATCAGGTCCATCACCAGGTCGCCAAGGCACGTCACATCCCACACGGTCCAACTCCATCATCATTCAACAGCGGAAAACTGAGCGTGTTTCCCGCAGGACACGGTGGCGACCGGGCAATTCGAGACGACCTTCAAGCCCTGGGCGCTGGTTTCCAGAAATCCCGGTGCGGGGCGAGCAGCTCTTCCTCGAGTTCGGGGAAAGGTCCATGCACTTCAATCTTTTTCTGGCCCGAACCGAGCACCGTGCGCGAGGCGAGGCTCATGGTCGGGTTTTCGGAGTGGTTGCCTGTGAGCGCGAGGAGTTTGGACTCCTCGAAGCCGTAGACCAGCCGGCCGATATTCGCCCAATAGAGCGTGCCTGTGCACATCGCGCAGGGCTCGCCGGTTGAGACCAGCGTGCAGGTCCAGAGAAACTCCGGCAGGTAGGCATCAGCCGCGCGCCGCGCAAGTTCAGTCTCGGCATGGCGCACGGTGTTGATATTGCCCTGGCGCATGAGAATGCGGTCGTCGGGACCGACCAGCACCGCGCCGAATGGATGGTGGCCGTGCGTGCCCGCAGCGCTGGCGACCACGCCAGCAGCGCGGAGGTGGGCGATCATCCGGTCATAAGTCATGTCGCCAGCAATTTCCGCCTTGGAGGGCATTTCATCCTGGGGCACGTTTCTCTCCCCATCATGAAGATTGGAGAAAACGATTATCACTTTTCATGTGTCAAGCAAAGTGCCTCTCCAGGCTCAGTATTCAGGTTTATTCTGCCATCAGATCAATTGGCAAGGCGCTTGAGATTAAACAGCGCCAAAGGGACTTGAGTGTCTAAAATCAGGTGTCAGCACTCGGTGCCAGCGGTTCGCCGACATATTGAGGGATACATGGATTTTTGAAAATTGGTGCTCCCTGCGGGAATCGAACCCGCCTTTGCAACGTGAGGGGCTGCCGTTCTGACCGATAGACGAAGGGAGCGCACACCTGTCCTATACGAAAGCATCCCCTTGGACGCAAGTTCAGTGCCAAAGCATGTCCCGCCAAAGTGCATCGCGGTTTGGCGGCGAGGACATGCTCCAACATATTGAATTGGCGCGAATCCTTTTCGGCGAAATGATTCCATTTCGCCGGGAAGCACGCTAAAGCCCGCCGCATGGAAGATTCCGGAACATTGCACTTCATTGCCGAGAGGGCCGAGCGGCTCGACCTTGTCCTCGCAAGGGCGCTGCCGGAAATCAGCCGTGCCCGGTTCCAGCGCCTGATCAAGGACGGGCATGTGTCCGTCGAAGGTGCCGCCACCACCGATGTCGGCTTGAAATTGAAGCCTGGCCAGCGCATTGACGTCATAATTCCTGCACCCGTTGCCGCCGAACCGGCACCCGAAAACATCCTGCTCGACATCATCCACGAAGACCGGGATGTGATCGTCATCAACAAACCAGCAGGCCTCGTGGTGCACCCGGCCGCAGGCCACGCCGGGGGCACGTTGGTCAACGCCCTGCTCGCCCATTGTGGCGACAGCCTTTCCGGCATCGGCGGCGTCAAACGTCCCGGCATTGTGCATCGCTTGGACAAGGATACGTCAGGCCTCTTGGTTGTGGCCAAAAACGATGCGGCCCACCAGGCTCTTTCAGAACAATTCGCCGCCCATGGCCGCGATGGCAAGCTGGAGCGGGCGTATTATGCTTTCGTTTGGGGCTGCCCTGACCGCCCCAATGGCATGATCACCACGGGGCTTGGCCGCAGCACGGCAAACCGCCAGAAAATGGCGGTGAGCGACCGCAGCGACGCCCGTGAAGCCATTACCCATTACGAAGTCGTCGAACGCTTCGGTCCGGAAAAATCACCGGTTGCAACGCTGGTGCGCTGCAACCTGGAAACCGGGCGAACCCATCAAATCCGCGTGCATATGGCGCATATCGGCAACCCCCTGCTGGGTGACAATACTTATGGCGGTGGCTTTAAGTCCGCCCTGGCCCGTCTTTCTGAAGACGCAAAAAATGCCGTTAAGTCGTTGAAAGGACAGGCTTTACATGCGTTCATGCTGGGCTTTGAACACCCTAAAACCGCCAAGCCCGTGCATTTCGAGGCAAAGCTTCCCGCCGACCTGACACAACTTCACCATGAATTAAAGGCTCAATCCAAAGCCGCCAAACGACCGTAAGAAAAAATAATTAAACTGTCACAACAAAAGTGTCTTTAAAATTTGAAATCCCTTCCCATATCCTTGCATAGGGAAGCACCCTGAATAAGGGGCGAAAGGAAAATCATGGCGAAAGCCGTTTCACGTTCAGTTTCATTGCCAGCCATCGCGTCAGGTGAAGCCAGCCTGAGCCGCTATTTGCA
>JANNFZ010000346.1:0-6852 GCA_031380375.1 Hyphomicrobiales bacterium | reverse complement strand
GAGACCGGGCTACACAAGACATTATTCGGCTGGCCTGGATTTCGCGTGTTGATCATTACCACGTCAGCGATCCATGCTACCAACATGGCGAAGGCGATTGCCAGCATCAATCACGGCAAGGGTTCTCGCCTGTTTTTATTGGCCGACGCCAGCGCCACCGAAGACAATATCTTCGAGCACAAGTTCATCAACTGCTGGGAAGAACCCGTGACGCTACTTGCGTAACACTACAGTCTCATTTCGCACGCCGGTCTCGCCAATAAATCGGCGTGTCTTTTCTTGCGTGTCGTGCACATCTCGACGATCAATACCGTGCACACGTCGATCCGCTCGTATCCAGGCCCCCAAGGTCGTCAGTGTCTCGGCGGGCCTTTCGACAGAATTATCGATCCTGTCGTGAGCGGTTGGCGCCGCGACCTCATACTTTTGGGTGCGAAAAGCCGGACAAGGGATTACCGTGAGTGACGATCGTCCGGCTTTTCGCATCCCAACGCGGGCGCAACTGTCATCTGAGACATCAGGGACATCGCGCGTCCGCGGCAGCCTGCACCCACGTCCGCCCACGGGCGCAGGGGACAGTTTCGAACCGTCGAGCACCAGCGCGGACACGGGGACGAGAACTGGAAGGCAAAAGTATGAGGTCGCGGCACCAGCCGCGACCTTGGGGGCCTTATATACAGGTGATTTCGGGGGGTTACTGGTAGTTTTCTAGAACCTACCGGCAAAACTATCGCCGTAACCGCCTGGAAGGCGACGGGGGTATGGTCGTCTCGAGCTTGAGGAAGGCGTTAATCGTTGCTTCGACCTTAGCTCGAGTCTTCGAATAGTGTCGACGGGATTGCTGGATCACCTTCTGCGCGTGACGAGAAAGCCCGTGGGTAGGTACCTCGTGGGTTGGCGGTGGTGGAAGCGCAAAGCGTACCGGAAACGGTTCCAGCGCCTCGCCATGGTCAAGCAGACGGCACCAGGCCGTACCGACCGATTGTCCCATGAGTTCGGTTTCGTAGAGCGGCTGCATTTCGGTTGCGAGTAATTTTGCATCCTCGACACCGATTCGAAACACGATCATCGAGCCGACATTGCCGAGTAGCGCCGAGCGCGTCTGATCGTTCAGTTGTTGGAGGTACTGATTGGCGACTGTGAGACCGAGCCGATACTTACGAGCTTCAGCCAGCAACACCGGGAAGCTGTCTGTGGTGAAGTTTTGGAACTCGTCGATCATCAGGTGGAAGTCGCGGCGCTGATGCTCCGGCGTGTCGGTTCGTGTCATGGCGGCTTGTTCAAAACCAGCGACCAGCAAAGAGCCGAGTATTTGCGCGTCGGCATCGCCGAGCAATCCTTTTGACATATCAGCAATGAGGATGCGGCCTTCGTCCATGAAGTGCCGGGGGTGGAAGGTCGAGCGTGACTGTCCCAGCACGTTGCGCAATGCTGGCGAGGCGAGAAACGAAAGTTTGTTCAGGAGGGGCTGATCGAGTTCGCCGCCGAGCCGGTCGTCAAGTCGTGGGTACTCCAGCAACCAGTAGTGCTTGGTCAGAGGATCAAAGGCGTTGGCAACCACTTTCGCGCGCCAGACCTCGTCGTCGAGCAACCGGATCAGATGCAGGAGAGTCGCGTCGCCCTGGTCGAGGAGAACCGCGAGTGCAAAGCGCAACAGACGTTCAACGCGGGGCCCCCATGACGTACCAAAGTTGCTGCGAAACATGCCGATCAGGCGAGACACCAAAGCCGGGCGTGCATCGGGAGGGACATCTTCAAGGAGGTTGAACGAGATGGGATGTTCGAGATCGGATGGACAGAAATACAGTACGTGGTCGATGCGGTGACGCGGGATATATTCGAGGCATTGTTTGGCGAGGTCGCCGTGTGGATCGATGAGTGCGACGCCGGCGCCATGGGCAACATCATGTGCGAATAAGGTTTTAAGAAGTGTGGATTTGCCCACGCCGGAACGGCCGATGAGCGCGACGTGTTGCCGACGGTCGACGGGGAAAAGGTAAACAGGGATCTGGCCGGTGTAGCCGGACCGCAGTCCAATCGCCACGGGCTGTGGATCAGAATTTGTTACAGGCGCGGGGTGCGCCAACCGTGTGTCGAAGTGTGCAGACATAGGCCAACACCGATGCGCACTCTTGGGTTTGACGGAACCTTAGAGCACCCACGATGACCGTTGTCAGGCGGCGTCGGTGTGGGATGACGGAGCTTGGCCGCATCGTGACAGCGGCTCCGGCGGAACGCGGTGCTGGCCTAGAACAGCAAAAGCCAGTTGTAGAAGTTAGTCTAACATGCACATGTGTCAAAGTGGACGCATCGGCAGGGTACAACAGGTGGCGCATGAGGTGCTGCCATGCGGCGCTAGCTAGCAGATCGAATGTCGGCGTTTGCGTCCCCTCCGGTTCAATGTGTTCGGCTCGATGCATGCAAGTTCGCGCCGCCGTGTTCGGTTCTGGCTGTGGTTCTCACCCATCTAAGTCAACCCTGTTTATCTTTTAGCTTTAACACTTTTGTTTAGGGCGCTGGGGCGCGTTGCAGTGGCGCGATTTCTTCTCGATTGTGATGAGGAACCCCCCACGTTGCGATGAGGTCAGCCCCACGGATCGATGAGGAAAACCCCACCCGACGATGAGGATTGTCCCACCGTCCGGTGAGGTCAGCCCCACAGAGGATTTCCACTATCCACAGGTCTGCGGAGAGGGAAGCGGGATCGGCTCATCGGAGATGTTAGACTGGGTGGATATGGAAATTACTCCGGGACGTGTTGTCGTCGTTGGCGCCGATTGCGACAAGGGCAAGATTGCGATCCGCCGCAACGAGTTGGTACTCGGGCATTTCCGATTGTCGGTGTGGGCGCAACGGTTGTTCTTGATCCTGGTGGCGCACGTGGACGACGGCACAGATGAGACAACGACATTCCGCTTCCAGGTCAGCGAGCTGGCGCGCATGGTCGGTATTGATCGTTCCAAGCTCTACAGTGATCTGGTCGGCGCCATTTACGAACTTGAACGCACCAAGGTGAACATTGACCGGATCGACGGCAAGCCGGGCTACCTTCAAGTGGGCTTGGTACAAAACAAGCAGGCGTTTTCTGGCAGTGACGGGAAGGCATTACGTGTGGCGGACGGCAGCATCGAGTTCTTTTTGCACCGGGAGTTGATGCCCTACATCAAGGAGCTTTCGAGCCGCTTCTCGCAAACGGAATTGGTCTATGCGTTACGGCTGCGGTCGTCGTTCTCGCAGAAGATGTACGATATTTTGAAGGCCAATCGCTGGCGGGGGATGGTCTACGAGGTTAGCATGGACGAACTGAAAGGCATGCTGGCGCTGAAGGATGGCGAATACGCCAAGTTTGGCGACTTCCGCCGCAATGTGCTTGAGGTGTCAGAAAAAGAAATCAACCAGAAGACGGATGTGCGGTTCAATTGGGAGGCGCAGAAGCACGGCAAGCGAGTGGGCGCAGTGCGATTTCACTTCTCCGGCAAACCCGGAGCCGAGATTGAATTCCTGCCCGGCACGCAGAACGATGCGCTTCTGCAACGGTTGGTGCGCGCTGGTGTGAAAGCTGAAAAAGCTGCCGACATCATTCGGCTTTACGGATCAACCGATCCGGCACGCATCGCGTGGCACTTGGATGAGGCCTTGCGCAAGTACAAGGCTGGCAAGCTGAAAAGCCCGGCGGGTTGGATACTGAGCGGTATCAAGAAAGACTACCGGCCGCAGCGGTCGTTGTTCGAGACGTTGTCGCGTGTTCCAGGCAGCCGACGCCGCAACGCGGACGACATGCAACCGATCAGCGCCAACAGCTTTGCCGCGACTTTGGAGCGGCTTAAGCCGGTCCGAAGCGACAGCTGACATCAAGGCGCAATCTTGCGCGATGATGGAGGCATGATACGGTCGGTGCCGAGATTGATCGTGGGATTACAATAAACAAAAGCAATTGCGAGGGTGGGGGATGCGAGAACTTGTGGTTGTCTGGGTTGATGCGCTCGGCATCTTGCTCATTGTCTTGGCACTTTGGGTGATGGGATACCGGCGCAGTACGACCGGTGTGGTTATCGGGACGGTTGGTGTTATTCTAATTTCCGCCTTGGCTGTCATGCGGGGCCTGCCGAGTCCGACACGACAGGAGATGGCGACCAACACGGCGCGTCTCGAGCGAGAAAAAGTCAAGCTCGAAAGCGACTTGAAACGCACGGAGGGCGAGCTGACGTCAGCCGAGCAACGGCATCAGCAGGAGCTTGGGGCCATACGAGTGGGCTTTGAGACGAAACTCTTCGAACGGCAACTTGCGGCATTTGTGGAGCCGTCGATCCGCCGCTCCTACATAATGACAGAATACAAGGAAGACGAATTGGTCGAAGGTCTTAAAGGACGGTATTTTTCGGTAAAACTGCGCAATGCTCGAGGAGAGGGAACGTTCATTTTCGACAAGAAGCTGTATCGGCTGGCGGAACACGAGGCTGAAGTAAGAGCAGCATATAGCAATTTCGCGAGCGAGGTGCTTTCCGTCGTTCCACAGGGTTGGTCGAAGAAGGTGTTCGTCCGCGGCGGCGCCGACGCAGAAGGTTTCGCCACAAGCGAGGTTTGGGGCGCAGAATTTGGTAAGGTAAGCTTTCGGCGACTGGGGGGCAATGGCAAGTATGGTGCCGCTGATGACCCAGCAGCTTTCGATCTGCCAGTTACTAATGATGCCTTGCCGCAGCTGCGGGCAGCATATCTGCGCGCACTCGTCGAGACCTCGGCGCGGGCGGCGGGTCCAATCGAGCTCCTGCACCAACCCCCTTCAACGGCACCCACGAGCGATCAGCGAGTCGGCGAATTCATCCTCTACCTGAAGGGCGGCGACTGACGCTTATTGACTGGGCATCCTTGAAGTCGGTATTGCGGTATTTCGTGCGACGAGCTATTCGTGTTTAACAGATTTAATGTGTACGTTGTGTGCGAGGGCGGTAATGGGTCAGTTGATTGTTGAAATTAAAGATAATCTCAACTACGAACCGCGCCCTGACGGTGCAAATGTTCCCCTTGTCGTTCACCGCTATTCGAATATCGTGCTGGGGGTAATTAAACGCGCCATGGCGCTCGCCGACGAGCATGGGCACTCCATGGTCCGCGTCGAGCATTTCATCACCGCGATCTTCGCTGAACCTGAAGCGCGGGCGAGGGTGGAGCGACTTGGTTATACCGACGAGTCGGACGAAGTGCGTCGCGCGCGCCTTGGTAGGTTTGCATTTCCAGGTGACACTTCGAAACGCGAACCAAGCACCGTGTTCAATCCTTCACGACGTCTCTCGGCCTGGTTCAGCGCGGCGCTCGAAAATGTGCAGCAGCGTGAGCCCGAACATCTTACGCTTATTATCGACGACTTCTTCTGGACTTCGCGCGACGGGTTAGATCCACCGACCGACGAATTACGCAGTGTGCAATTTGTGCTGAAACAGTACAAGCGGAACCGCACGCAATCCTTCCAGCAGATCGCTATCGAGCGTTTAGGCCAGATCGACTCCATTTTAACGGCAGGTCGGACTGATGCGCGTAGAGGCATAGGGACGGTGAGTAGCAAAGTCGACAGGATCTCGACGGATTTGCGCGGTGTCGTGTCGACGGCTGCAAAAATAGAGCTAGTCACTTTGGTGCTGCACAAGCAACTCGAAATCGAAAGAGAGCAGACCGGATCACAATACTTAAGCCTTCATGGTCGCTCGAAAACTATCAACGAGGATACAACCAAGATCACTGCCGACACTGCAATTCTTAAGTCGGGTATTGCAAACTTGACTACTCTTCTCCCAACAGAACTTGGGTTCACGCGTTCGTTGTACGGTATGGTCTTAAGTTTCGGAGTAATAACTGGCTCCTGTGTCGGCTTGGTGGCCCGGTGGCAACTTGGCTCGTTTTAAGGCGTCGCACTCTAAAGATTGTTGCGAGGAGACATATCCCACCAGATATGCGTGAACTCAGTGACGGGCCGAACGGCGGGTGAGTACTTTTCGTCGAGTCGCTTGCGCATGATGGCGACAACTTCTTCAGCTGTGAAATTCTCCCGCAGAACAAGTGTGCTGCTTTCAGTGCTATCGAAATCTGGTTTCCAACTGTTATGAAGAGTTGGTGACCGTGGGTCGCTTAAGGACATGTAAATTCCACCGAGGTTCCACAGAGCAGCGCGACCATATTCGGACGGGAGCAAACGTAAGGCGTCCATGATTCGATAATGCTCGCGATATGTGAGTTCGTAGTCTTTCCCCGCAGGTCCCAGGTAGATGCTGCAGCTGTAGTCCCAGCCGATCTTTTCACAGATGAGCTTGCATTCATCTATGAATGCAACAGTTCTCGACCACCCTTTCAATTGAGCAATCGAAGTTAAAAATTCTTCTGGTGGCAGGAATGTTAATGCATCAATTCGTTTGCCGGCTTCGATATCTTTGTGCGGCATGGACGGAAGCTTCATAACAATTGTCGGCCTCCTGCTATAATGCTCGCGAACTGCTTGGTTGTGTGACAGCGGCTCACCGGTCGTGCGTTGAATTGGCCGCTGAACAGGCGCAGGCTTGCGGAAGGGGATAATGTTGTCGGTATGCTCGTTCATAGATGATCTGTTGCGGTGCATGGTCGACTTTCGCAGACAATGCACCTCTCCATAAAGTTTAGCACAACGGACACCACGAGTTCCATCAAAGTGGGGATAACTTACTTGTTGGCTAAGTTGATTCGCGGCCCGTCAGGAGTCACCGAATTGTTGTGTCCACAGCTAGAGCTAGTGTTCAGGCTCCAACACTTGGTTGGCTTTCAACGCCGCCGACAAAGGTTTGCGACCCGGCAGTCGCGACTTGTCGCGCATCAGACCATCGACAGCTT
>JANNFZ010000272.1:0-3928 GCA_031380375.1 Hyphomicrobiales bacterium | reverse complement strand
ATCAACCGCGAAGGCCTGAGACCCAATGCGCTGAAGATCGAAATCACCGAGTCCGTTGCCGTGCGCCATGCCGACCGGGCGCGGGCTTTCATCCAGCGCCTGCAGGCCTTGGGGATCGGTGTTGCCTGTGATGATTTCGGTACCGGTTTTTCCAGCCTTGCGAGCCTGCGTGACCTGCCTTTTGACACGTTGAAGATTGACCGTTCATTCCTCTCGCCTGAGGCCATTGAAGGACGCGGCGGTATCATTCTCGACAGTGTCGTGGCGCTCGCCCACAATCTTGGGATGCTTGTGGTCGGCGAGGGCATTGAAAGCGACGCACAGGCCATGCGCCTTCAGGACCTGGGCTGTGATCTTGGTCAGGGGTTTCATCTTGGCGAACCCATGATGGCCCGCCAGGTGCAAGACTTGCTCGCTGTGCTGCCGGTGGTTTCGCCCCATCCTGTGATTGCGACTTCAGCGGAGGCAGCGCCCGATCCAGGCCTTGCACCCTTGGCGCCACACCCGCAAAGGGGCACACGCGATGAAGACATTTTAGAAGCGCCGGGAATGCGGGTGGAGAGGATTGCTCCTGCGCCAAGCCCGGCACCCCTTGTAGTGCAACCGCCTCAGCCTGAGGAACTGCCTTCGATCTTTGGCGCGCGGGGCGTTCTTGCTGCCCAACTCGGGGCCGCTGCCAATCCACCGCCCAGGCCCAAACGCAATGCCAAACGCCCAATCAAGAAGAAGCGCAAGTAACGGCAAATACCGGCGTCAGGCGTGCCCAGCTTCAGCAGAGAGCATGCGGGGGTCAACCCCCAGTTTCTTCATGGCTTCGGCATATTTGCGCTCGAGGTTTTCACCAAAAACCAAATCATCATCGGCGTCGCAATGCAGCCAGCCATTGTGCTGGATTTCATTTTCCAGTTGCCCAGGTGCCCAGCCCGCATAGCCGAGTGTAATCAACCGTCGTCCCGGACCCTGGCCCAGCGCAATGTCACGCAGAATGTCGATGGTTGCCGACACGGCATAGCCGCCGGAGATTTTGAGGCTCGTGTCAGCGACGGGATAATCGCCTGAGTGCAGGACAAACCCGCGGAACGTCTCCACCGGTCCGCCGAGCCGAATCGGCATGGACAAGACATCGGGTGCTATGCTGAGTGTCTTGTCTCCGAGGTCGGTTTTTTCGATGAGATCGCTGAAAACCGTGAGGGGTGCGGGCTTGTTGATGACAAAGCCCATGGCACCTTGCTTGGAATGACTGCAGAGAAAGATCACGGAGCGGCCGAAATTCTGGTCGCTGATTGTCGGCATGGCAAGCAGTAGTTTGCCTTCGAGGCTGGTGGATGACGCCATGGGGTGAGTCTAACCCTAAATCGTGGCAGCGAAAAGGTGCTAACTGGAAGGTGATTGGCAAGTGAAGCTTTGGCACCCTATTCTGGTTGCATGATGATTTCGAGAAGGCTTTTCTTCTTCGCACCCGCGGCTTTTGCCGCTGTACGCCCGGCGTGGGCCAACCAGCCCTGGGTAGCGCGGCTGCTTGCGGGTCGGTTCAATGGCACAGCCTATGAAGGCGGGCTGCTGATTGCGATGCAGCCTGACTGGAAGACCTATTGGCGTGTGCCCGGTGCCGGCGGCATCCCGCCAGATGTTGCGGCCACCGGTGACAATTTGGCGGCATTCCGGCTGGACTTGCCCCTGCCGCAGCGCATCGCTGGCCAGGACGGGGAATCGATTGGTTACAAGGACCAAGTCATCTTTCCCTTTGCCGCAACGCCAGTGGATGCAACCAAACCCCTCGCCCTGCAGGTCAATGCCTTTTTTGGCGTCTGCGATGTGATCTGCATTCCGGCGCGCTTTGCGGAGAAGATGAATTTTATGCCCTCAAGCGGAGCATCGCCGGATACAAAGCTGCTCGAAACCGCGAAGCTCCGCATTCCCTTGAAACAGGATGGCGTTGTCACGTCCGTCACAGCGACGGACCATGATGGCAAGCCGCATTTGCAAATCACTTTGGCCGTAACTGCCACCGACATATTTGTTGAGGGTGGCAGCAACCTCTATTTCAGCGCACCGGTCTGGACGGTCCCGGGGCGCGCCGCCTTGATCGCCGTCAGTGGCAATACTTCGGTCGCTGCCCTGAAGCAGCTGAAGTTGCGCATTACGCTTGCGACCGCGGCAGGCGGCCTCGAACAAGAAATTCTGGTTTCCTGAACGCCACCGAACGCCCCTTGTCGCATTCCCTTTGATTTTGCTATGAGCGGCGCGCACAACAAGGGAATTACGGCATGGCGATCACGATTGGCGACAGGCTTCCGCAGGTGGAATTTCAAATCAACACCGCGGATGGCGAAAAGAAACTCGCCACGGACACGATTTTTGCCGGCCGCAAAGTGGTGCTGTTTGCGGTTCCAGGCGCCTTCACGCCAACCTGCTCGATGAACCACCTGCCGGGATTTCTTCGCCATTTCGATGAAATCAAAGCCAAAGGTGTCGATACGATTGCCTGTACGGCGGTCAATGACCGCCACGTCATGACCGCTTGGGCAAAGCACTCGGGTGCCGAAGGCAAGATAGTCATGCTGGCCGACGGCAATGGCGATTTTGCCAAAGCGATCGGTCTCGACAGGGACCAGACCGCGTCGGGCATGGGACAGCGTTCTTATCGCTACTCGATGATCGTCGAAGATGGCGTGGTGAAGGCCCTGAATGTCGAGAGCAAGAGTGGCGTCAATGTCTCGGGTGCCGAGACCATACTGGAGCAGCTGTAGGGAAACTTGATTGACGCTTATTTGTGCAACCCAAGCATCGAGAGCATGTGGATCAACGAAAGCAGCCCCAAAGCAAGGAGCACGACCAGCACGGTGGTTGGCGCGACAAGCGGCGGTGACAGTGAAGTCCTTGGTTTCTTGGCTTTCGCATTGACAAAAATGGCACCTCCCGCAGACGCCAAAAAGATGGCAAAAGTCGTGAAAAACTGAAGAGTTAGCAGCTTGGCTGGCATGATTTTTCCGGCATGTTTGGGGACAGTTGACAGGGGTGGACCCGGCCTCTAAGACCGCGCCAGATTTAATGGGCGGGATGGCAATTGTCATCCCCCAAAGGTGAAATTATGAAAGTCCGCAATTCCCTCAAGGGTTTGATGAAACGCCACCGTGACAACAAGCTGGTTCGTCGCAGGGGTCGCGTTTACATCATCAACAAGACCAATCCGCGCTTCAAGGCGCGCCAGGGCTAACCCGCCTTTCAGTCACGAAAATTTGGCCGCGCCCGGAGTTTTTGGCGCGGTTCTTGTTTTTACAAGCGCCCGTTTCGTGTCATAGTCGCATGCATGCTTCGCCACGCGGCAGTCCTGATCGCCCTGTTGACTGCTGCACCCCTTGCGCAGGCCGGCAATATTTCGGCTGACAAGGGCGGCGTCTCAACTGCAGGCAAAGCGCAATCGCCAGCCGCTTTGCGGTCAGCAGAGCTGGACAGTCTTTTTGGCCAGTTGCAATCGGCCGAGGCCAGCAAGTCCAAAACCATTGAAGAAAAAATCTGGGCCAATTGGTCGCGTTCCGACAGTGTCACGGCCGAGCTTCTGCTTGGCCAGGCGAGCCGCGCTTTGGCGGCCCAGGAATATGATGCCGCCCTCGCAATGCTTGATGAACTGCTCAAGGCAGCACCGGATTTTGCCGAAGCCTGGAACCGCCGCGCCACGCTATATTTCCAGATGCGCCGCTATGACCAGTCGCTTGCCGATATCGACAAGGTGCTGGAACTGGAGCCCAGGCATTTTGGAGCGCTCGCCGGACGCGGCATGATTTATATGGCCCTCAAAAAACCCAACGAGGCATTGGCTGCCTATCGTGAGGCGCTCACCATGAACCCGCACATGGAAGGTGTGATCGAGGCCGTCAAGCGCTTGGAAAAAGATCGTCCGGACATTTGACCGAAGGTTAGTTCGCCC
>JANNFZ010000264.1:0-3571 GCA_031380375.1 Hyphomicrobiales bacterium | reverse complement strand
CGGAGATCAGGAAAAAGTCGGGCATGCGGAAGGGCCTCGCCCATTCGATGAAAGTGTGCAGCGCGCCCGTGGTGCCCATGGCCGCCTCGACACCGAGCGTTGAATGCATCATCACGACAAGCACGATGCAAATGCCCTTGGCATAATCCACCCAATCAACGCGCATCTCGTTCGAACTGCCCATGGCCAACCTGTTCCGGGATGGCACAGGAGAGGCCATCCGGGGATTGCGGAGCAAGTGCGGCTCCAGCTCGGACCATGGTCGTGCGGTGCAGGCGTTTCCGCCAAACATGGTGTATGGGAAGTTAACAGCTGGGCTGCCCAGCACCGTCATTGCAGGGGGCAAAGGCCTCCGCTATAGGTGCGCACCCAAGCACCCGTAGCTCAGCTGGATCAGAGCGCTGCCCTCCGAAGGCAGAGGTCACAGGTTCGAATCCTGTCGGGTGCGCCAAATTCAGTAATAATTACAATAGATTGTGCGTTTTAAAATTCACTAAATCTGGGACAATTTTGGTTTGGCAACCAATTGGCAACCAGTGAGACCGTTTTTATCCTCTACCCGCCTTCATACAAATGCCGCTGGAAGCCCACGAACGACTCCCTGATCCGTTGCACACCACCCAGTTGCTCTGCCGCCTCATTCACCGTGTGGTATTTCAATGCGATCAGGCTTCCCAGCTTCTCTTGATCCAACTCACCAACACCCTGCTTGATGTATTGCCCCAGCACAAATTCCAGGAAAGCCTGCAACTTCGCGTCATGACCATCCAGAATGTTTGACCGGCGTGCATCCACCCTGTCGGAACGGGTAATCGGCGGCATGGCAAAAGCGATATAGGCCAGCACGTCAAACAGATCGCTCTTCTCTGCATTGATCATGGTGGCGATCTCAGCAAGATGTTCCAGCCCAAAGCCCGCTTCTGCGAGTTTTTCCAGCAAAGCCTTGCGGGTATCAGGTTTGCCCCAGAGTGACCGCAGTTCGTCCTCATCCTTGAAAAGCTTGGGCAGTTCACCAAACAGCTTTTCAATAAACTGCGCTGCTGAAATGGGTGTGCCATCGGGACTCCAATATGTGGTGGCCATCATGTGCTGGATGATACGTTCTTTGCCGTCTGCAAGTCTGATTTTGATCCGCGTTGGTCTGCCTGCATTTTCGTCTGGAGTGATCGGGGGTGCACCGGACTCTTCCATTCCTTCCCCCTCAGGTGGGCGCGGCATTGAAGGCTCAGGGTCCAGAGGCTCGCCATCCCATTCCGGGTCGTTGAAATGCTCATAAGCCTTCACGAAATCCAAGATGCTGAAATGGTCTTTCCCATCGAAAAGCCGCGTACCCCGCCCGATGATCTGCTTGAATTCGATCATGGAGTTCACGGGGCGCATCAAGACGATGTTGCGCACATTGCGGGCGTCAACACCGGTTGAAAGCTTCTGCGATGTCGTGAGAATTGTGGGAATCGTTTTTTCGTTGTCCTGAAATGCCCTCAGGTGTTGATCGCCAATGGCACCATCGTTTGCGGTCACGCGGGCGCAATAGTTGGGGTCTTTTGACGTTTTGATCTGGTTGACCAAATCGCGCACGGCAGCGGCGTGGTCTTGCGAGGCACAAAAAACGATTGTCTTTTGGGATTGATCAATCAGGTCCATGAACAGCTTCACGCGGTAGCGTTCACGTTCAGTGATTTCAATGATGCGATTGAAGTCAGCTTCCTTGTAGCGGCGTCCATCTTCGACTTCGCCATCGATGATTTTGTCATCGGGGGTGTAAACATAGTCATCCAGCGTGGTGGCAATCTGCTTCACCTTGAAGGGCGTGAGATAGCCGTCATTGATGCCCTCTTTGAGGGAGTAGATGTAAACCGGATCACCGAAATACTTGTAGGTGTCCACATTGTCTTTGCGCTTGGGCGTTGCGGTCAGGCCCAATTGTACGGCGGGCGCAAAGTGGTTGAGAATGCCGCGCCAATTGCCTTCATCATTGGCCCCGCCCCGGTGGCATTCGTCAATGATAATGAAATCAAAGAAATCGGGCGGATAATCACCGAAGCTTGGTGCTGGTTTGCCTTCGGCGTCCTTGCCGGTCATGAAGGTCTGGAAAATGGTGAAGAAGATGCTGCCGTTCTTCGGCACGCGGCCCTTCTTGCGGATTTCATCGGGCGCAATGCGAACCAGAGCATCTTCGGGAAAAGCGGAGAATGAGTTGTAGGCTTGGTTGGCGAGAATGTTGCGATCAGCAAGGAACAGGATTCGCGGCCTTCGCGTTGGTTCGCGGCTCAGGTTCCAGCGGCTTTGGAAAAGCTTCCAGGCGATCTGGAACGCGATGGCGGTTTTGCCGGTGCCGGTGGCGAGCGTGAGAAGAATGCGGTCCTTGCCAGCGGCGATGGCTTCAAGCGTATTTTCAACGGCGTTGTGTTGATAGTATCGCGTTGACCAATAGCCGCTGCGATCTTCAAACGGCACTTCGGCAAAACGGTTGCGCCATTCGTTGGGCTTGGCAAAGGTGAGTTGCCAAAGTTGATCCGGTGTTGGGTATTGCGCAACATGGGCTTCCGCGCCGGTTTCCATGTCGATCTGATAGATGCCGATGCCATTGGTGGAATAGGCAAAGCGGGTTTGCAGTTTGGCAGCATATTGCTTGGCTTGGCCAACGCCTTCGGTATCGCGCAAGTCACTCCGCTTGGCTTCGATCACGGCCAGCTTGTGGCTGTGATAGATCAACACATAATCGGCGATTTCTGGTTTGGCGCGGCGGCCAGCGCCTTCCAGCCTGCCAAGCGTGATTTGTTCGCGGCCAACTTTGCTGCCCTCCACCACGCCCCAGCCAGCGACCCTGAGCGCTGGATCAATCAATTCGGCGCGGGTTTCGGCCTCATTCATGCAGGCGCAAAATGATAGGGCAGGAAGTCGTTGCGCTCAGTGGTCAAGACCTCAACGAGCTTGGGGTGCAGGAAGAGTTTTTCCTTGGTGGTTTCCGCTTCTGCCAAGACGCCTGCTTCCACAAGTTGTTTCAGATAGGAAGAGGCAGTCTGCCGTTTTGCAATTCCAGCGTCAATCACATCGCCGATCCGGCAATAGGGCAGCCGGAAGATCAGATTGATCAGCTCATGGCTGTAAATCTTGGGCAAGCGCTGCCGCACGAAGTCGGTCGTGTGCAAGGCCAGCCCATTGATTGCGCCGATCTTGGCGGTGGTCCAGCGGGCGGTTTCTTCCACGCCCTTGATCACATAGAGCACCCAGTTTTCCCATTCCCCCTTTGACGTGACTTCTTCCAGCAGGCGGTAATAGTCGGTGCGGGTTTCGATCACATAGCGGCTCAGGTAGAGGATCGGCAGCGTCAACAGGTCTTCCTGAATCAAAAACAGGCTGTTGATGATCCGGCCCGTGCGGCCATTGCCATCGGTGAAGGGATGGATGGCTTCAAACTGATAGTGGCCGATGGCGAGGCGGATCAGCGGGTCCAGATCGGTTTCGGTGTGAATGAACTTTTCCCAATTGGCCAGAAGATCACGCAACAGGCTTTCACCTTCAGGGGGCGTGTAGACGGTTTCCATGGTGGCGCTGTTCACGAGGGCGG
>JANNFZ010000222.1:0-11008 GCA_031380375.1 Hyphomicrobiales bacterium | reverse complement strand
CCGCCTTGATGCAATGGAGAAGCAGCTGGGCGACCGGCTGTTTGTGCGCTCAAGTGATGGCTGCACTCCGACGGCGAAGGGCGACGAGGTGGTTGGCGCAGCGCTGGCAATTGAGCGGGCCATGGACTCGCTGGGTTCCCGCCTGGTGCAAGGCCACGATGTTGCAGCGGGCCGCGTGACTCTGACGGTGCCGGATTTTTTTGCCTCGCAGATATTGGCACCGGCACTGCCGCTCTTCGTGCAGAATTACCCCGATATCGAATTGAATGTGCTCTGCGGCAACCAGCATTACAACATTGTGCGCGGCGAGGCCGACATAGGCTTGCGCAACCGCTGGCCCGAACAGGATACGGTGGTGGCCCGCAAAGCTGCCTCTGTGGCCTACGGTTTCTACGCCTCGCGCCAATACCTCGTCCACCATGGCACGCCAACGGGAAGTTTCAAGCGCCACCATATGCTGCTTCTTGGCGAGGAAGTTTCTGTGATGCTTGGTTATGATCGCATGATGGAACTCGCAAGCGAGGGCGACATTGTCATGCGCAGCAACGCAGTCATGCCTCTTGTGCAAGCCGCCGCCGCCGGCGCTGGCATCTGCTTTGTGCCCGCCATGGCAATTCACGGATACGACAGCCTCGTGGGTGTGTGGCCGGGAACAGTCGGGGGCTTGCGCGATGTTTTTCTGGTGGCCCACCAGGACTTGCGGTTCGTGGCGCGCATCCGCGCCGTATATGATTTCATGATTGAACTTTGCGCGGTACAGGCGGATGTGATTTCAGGCACTACCGGGGCCCGCTATGTTGCCCCGGTCGCGACACAAAACCCCACAACCTTGATTTAAGCATTCAACCGATCCGGTATTCATCCGCGTTGGGGTGAACATTGATGTTGCAGGCCGGGTAGACTTTTACGTCAGGCATGGGGATCTTCAACTTTTGCATCGCCGGGGCCAGACGGCTGCCAACAAAGGCATTCATGTCCTCCGGCGATTGCCACACGTCAGCAACAAGCAAATCTCCATTTTCGTCGAATGCCGCGGCATGGAAAACCGCGCCCGCCGCAAGTTGCTTTTCCCAATTTGCCTCTTTGCGAAGCGCCTCGTACAGGGCTTTGGTAAAGCCCTTGCCTTGGAAAATTGCCAGAATCGCCATTTGATTGTCTCCTTTCAATGTGTGTCACTTTGGTTTGACGACGAGAACTATGGTCTGGGTGGCCACCTTGCCATCGGCAAGAACATAGGTTTCGACGCCGAGATCATAGATGTTCTTCGATGTCTCTGCGCTCCAGACAAGCGCGACGGAGGAACCGGCTGCCGCCTGTGACAGCAAATTGAACTTAGTGCCGGGCTGGCCGAATTCTGCCAAGACCGCCTGCAACATGGCCTTGATCTGGGCTTTGCCATGAAGCGCGCCCTGGGGTGAGAAAAGGGTTGCGTCGTCGCTGTATTGTTCAACCAGAGCATCGAGGTTGCCTGAACCAAATGCCTGCAGGCGGGCCTGCAGGAATTCCGCACTGGTCATGGCACTTTCCGCCCACACGGGGCTGGAGAAAAACAGGCCGGTGGCCGTGGCCAGGGCGCATGCGGCGGAGAGCAGTGTGTTCATGACTTTGTCCTTCTGCTGCGGCACCAGAAAAGCCCGGGTGCGCCGGCCGGACTTGTGCAAGAAAAAATGGTGGCGGTGAAGATTCGACGCCGCACACTTGCCGTGCAACATTGCAACTGTGGCCGTGCATGACATATTGGGCGGCGGCGGCAAATGAGAATACGAAACGCCGGGCTCGCACCCGGGGCTGTTGCATCGGGCGGCGGGCAGGCGCCACACATTGCCTGGGCAATGTCTCTCATCCATGTGCATGGTCTCCAGCCGACACCACAAGGCCCTGTGGCTTGGGTTGGGCAGGGCGCAGAATCCCGTTGTCACGCGCCAACCCCGGACATAGTATTGCCAGTCCACCACGATTGGAGGGCCGGGCTTGGCTTCCACATTTGTATTGGTCCACGGCGGCTTCGGATCGCCTGCCGAGCTTGCCCCGGCGATTCCATTTCTCGAAGCCCATGGACACCGCGTCATCAATGTCGATCTGCCAAGCGTGCGCGCCCAATCGACGCTCGTCGACTATGCCAATCCCGTGGTGCAGGCCATGGCGGGTGCCCCAAAGCCTCTCATCATCGTTGGCCATTCGGTCGGTGGTGCGACAATTGCCCTTGCCGCCGCCCGGGTGCAGGTAGACCGCCTGGTTTTCGTTGCCGCACTCGTGCCAGAACCAGGGAAGTCAATCCACAAGACCATTGGTCAGGCAACCATTGCAGCGCTAGAGCAGGTGACCATCGACCATGGCGACGGCACGCGCTCGTTCGATTTCGATGCGCTCGCCACCCTGGCACCACCTGAGGAGCGCGACGCCTATATGAGTTTCCTGCGCGCCACCCAGCGCAGGCAGGGCTGGCTGGCAATCACCCAACCATGGCCGGGTGCCGGCATTCCCGATGTCCCGCGCAGCTATATCCTGTGCACCGAGGATCAGGTTATTCCGCCGGGGCAGTAGCGTATTTTCGCCGCTGCCCTCGGTGTCACCCCAATCGAGATCGCCTCGGTCCACTCTGTCTTCAGCGCCAAGCCGCGGGAACTTGCCGACATCCTTGCCTCCTTGGCAGCGTGACTGAAGGCGGCAGCGGTATTTCAAGCCGCCATGGGCATGGCGCCGATCTGCTGCATCAGGCTGATGGCATCAAACATGGCGATGTGTTCGGTGACTTTGCCGTTTTTGATGCAGTGATTGGTGATGGCTTTGACTTTGACCGGCTTGTGGCTTGCGGGAATGCCATTGAAAGGAGCTGTATGAACGGCGTGCCACTCGAGGTAGGTTGAGACGCGGTCACCCTCGGCAACTTGTGATTTGATCACATGGCGGGCTTGGGCGAAAGCCGAGAAGAACCCGCCCGCGGCCTGCATGAAGCCGTTGAAGTCCATCGTGCCCGGCACTCCCGACATTGTGAATTTGGCATCGCCGCTGTAAAAGCCCGGCACGCGTGCCATATCTCCGGCGTCAATTGCAGAAAACAGTTGGGCGACCAGCTTCTTGTTTGTTTCCGTGGACATCTCATTCTCCTTTTCTGCTGAGATGGCCTGAAACTAGGACGGCGAACGGACCCGCACATCCGGCAAAACCCCCATTCGATTTAAGAATTACTCAGAGCCAGCCGTTTTCGGCAGCCTGCAATGTTGCCCCCGCCCGTGAAATAACGCCGAGTTTGTCATAGACATGGGTGATGTGGCGCTCCACGGTCTTAGGTGAAATGCCCAAACTCCGTGCAATGTCCTTGTTCGACTGTTGCCGCGCCACGAGGCGCAGAACTTCCATCTCGCGGTCACTTAAGGATATGCCAGCCGTGCGCCGCGCATGGGGCTTTTGCCCTTGGCCGGAAAGCACGGCATCAACGGCGCGCTGATCAAGCTTGCCGGCTTTCGCCTCGTCATTGAGGATTTTTGCAGCTTCGGCTTCCGTGTGGGTGGGACGGTGCGGCCGTGCCTCGGTCAACGCGCACCAGGCATTGGCAACGGCGAGAATGCGGGCGGGTGCCGACAGGGCAGCACCTTGCAGCCCGCGGTGATAACCGGAACCATCCAGCCTTTCATGGTGGAGGGCACCCAACGCCCCAATAGGTTTGAGCAATGGGGAGTCGGCGAAAACCCGTTCGGTCAAATAAGTGTGCAGCCGCACCCGCTCACGGTCTCCGGAACTCAAGGTTCCACTCTTCGTCCAGATCGCCGCCTGCACCCCGACGCGGCCAAGATCATGGACAAATCCCGCATGGCGCAGAAGTGCCACTTCGGCGGCGGGCAGGCTGCACGCCTTGGCAGCAAGCTCGGCAGTGTCGGCGACGCGGCGCGAATGACCGAGCATGTGCGGCGTTTTGAAATCCGCAAAATCGGCGATGGCGGCGAATGCCGTGTCGGTTGCCTCAGTGTCAATTGTCAGGGGACGCCCAGGCTCTTCGGCCAGCACCAGGTCGCGGATATTGCCTGTGGAAAGGTTTTCAAAAATATGCGGGGCATCTGATTTCAGGACTTTTACGAGGGCCGGATCGAATTCCTTGCCGCTCCTTTTTTCAACGGTTGCGAGGGCGTGGTCAATTCCGCCTTCCGTGAAACAATGCGCCGCCAGTTTTCCGATGTGCATGGCGCGGGCGGGGCGGCTTATGGCCTCACCGGCAAGGCGGTGCGGTGTTCCCTTGCCGTCCCAACGTTCATTATTGTGCAAAACGCCGAGGCAGGTTTCGGCATCGAGTCCAAGGCGCTCCGAAAGAATGCGCGCCGCCTCGCAATGCATGGCATGTTGTGCCGCCATTGCGCCGCTCGCGCCAAGATAAAACATCTTGCCGATCATGGCGGCGCGCCCGAAAGCCGACCGGTCACTGCCGATGTTGCGCCACAGAATGGGCATCATGGCGCGGCCATCCGCCTTGTCTGCCCACATGAGTTCAGCAGCAGCCAATTCATCGCCCAGCATCGCGCCGTCGCTCGTAGATGTCGTCGTGCAGCCGACCATCGACACCAGCGGCAAATAAAAGGCAGCACGACAATCCGCACCGGAAAATCCCGCAGCCTTGGCAAGGCGTGATGACACGAGTGCGCCGCGCATCAGGGTCTCAACCGGCAGGCCAAGTCCGATGTCCAGCGCCAGCGACAGCGCCGAAATCAACTCGGCAACGCGAAGCGGCTGCTCAACTTGTGCCATGGCATGGATCCCGCGTGGAAATTCGGCAGCAATGCTGGCTATGCCGGGGCGGCGTCTTAGTCAAGCAATGCGCGGCCAACCGATTGCCTGCCGGCATTCAACGAACGATGCCCTGTCCGTTCAGATGGATCATGCAGAGGTGGGCGTAACTGCCGCTGGAGTCGAGCGCAATAGGGGCTTCGGATTTGACCGTGCCACTGGCGAATTCCGCTTCGCTGAATTCAAATCCCCCGCGCAGCGAAATGCGCGCGTGATGCGCCTTGCCGGTCACCGGATTGCGCATGGCCTCGGTCTTCATGTCGAACACACCCGGCACCTTCACGTGGCCTTCACAACTTTGCATGTCAGAGGCAAATTCGATCGGTTTGAACATTGGTTCATGGACTTTGTCGCACATCGACACGAAGACATTGAAGAACGTGGCTCCCGGATCGGTGTCCTTGCCGGTAATGATCTTGAGCAAAGCTTCGCGCTGTGCCGGGGTGGCGCGCACGTCGACGATCGGTTGGATTTCACCATGCCCCATATGAATGGGTCCAGGCCACGCAACGGTAAAGGCGCAGCGCAGGCCATCGAGTCTTACCTTGCCATGGTGACCCTTGTCGATCTGCATGCCCACAGCTGCCCGGCAATCGCCGTAGGTGGGCAAAGAATTAAAGCTGCAAGGACAACCATGGGCACAATTGCAGCTGGTGATCGAAGGGCCGTTTATCATCCATTCGGTAAAAGCCATTGTGTTTGACTTCAAGGCTTTGTCGCCAACAGCGAGACACTCTTCACGCCATATTTGCGGGCCGCGCCGATGGCGTTTTCCGAAATGAATTGATAGGCCGGATTGTCCTGTGATTTGACGAAGGTCAAACCTGCCGCTTCGATCTCGCGGCGGTAGCTGTCCTGTTGGGCGGCACCACCGATGCAGGCCGCCCACAGGGTTGAATTGCACACGATTTTTTCCGGCAGTTGAATTTCAGTCACGATATCGGAGATCGCCAGACGGCCACCGGATTTCAGCAGCCGGGCAGCCTCGGCAAATACTTTGCCTTTGTCCGTTGCAAGATTGAATACACCATTGCTGATCACTGCATCGGCCACACCACCAGGCAGCGGCACCTTTTCAATGTAGCCCTTGAGATAGCGGACATTGGAAAATCCGCCATCATCGCGCAGGCGCTCGGATTTCCGCAGTTGCTCGTCGGTCATGTCAATGCCGATCACCTTGCCCGGCGAACCGACCTTCAACGCCGCGATGAAACTGTCCATGCCGGAGCCACTGCCAAGATCGACGACAGTCTCGCCGCTCTTCAAGTCCGCGAGATGGAAATAATATCCGACCCCGGCAAAGGATTCGATGGCCCCTGCCGGAATGCGGTCAAGGTCGGCAGGCGCATAGCCAAGCCGTTCCGCCATGGCGCGGCCCATTTCAAAATGATACTCGCCGTGGGGATTTTCAGCCACGTCACGGTACATGGCCTTGACTTTGGATTCGAGTTCAGAAGGGTCGAATGCGGCAAGCATGGTCATGTTCATTCTCCTGTATCGCCTGAATCTATCAGAAACTCAGCGTCGCAGCGCCCGCCTTGATGAGTTCGTGCATTTTGCTGGCTCCGGTGATTTCAACACCGTCGATGAGATCCTTTTGCTCGTAGCCGCGGGCCTTGACGCAAGGCGTGCAGGCCCACAGGTTTCCGCCGCGTGCCATGAAGTCCTTGATCAATGCGGCCAGTGGTTCGAGCGGGTGAACAACAAGATTGGTGACGGCATTGCGGCGTGCGAGATCAACCGCAGCGCTGGTCAAAAAAATTGAAACCCCAAGGCCTGAAGTGATGCCACCGTTGGCAATGGTGAAGGCGACTGACGAAAGCTCGTGGTCGGAGCCCTGCGTGATCACCACGACAAGGCTGCGCATTGTCTCTGCCATTTGTTCTCTCCATCGGCCACACCTCCACGCCGCGGAAAATTCCGTCCGTGACACCGCAGATTGTGGCTTCTAAGGTCGGCGGCTGTTGGCTACCTAACATTCCGCTCCGGGTTTCCCCATGACCGAAACACCCGCAATTCCTGCCGAAACGCCTTTCCGCGACGCATCAGCGCCGGATCCGGCCGGACTTGACGTTCTCTCGGATGTTTTGCGGGTTTTTCACACCACGGGTGCCGCCTTGTTGCGTGGCGAATTTGCCGAGCCATGGGCCGTGGACATGCCGCACGGCAATGACGTTGCGACGGTTCTGCACACCAGCATGACCAAAATTGTGATGTTTCATATTGTGGCCGAAGGCGGCTGCTGGGTGGATATTGAGGGCGAGCCACGGGTCTGGCTGGGCCGCGGCGACATGATCGGTTTTCCGCTCGGCCATCAACACATCATGGGCGCTGGCGAAGGGGCCACCGCCGTGCGCTTGGGATCGCTGCTGCCGCCGCCGCCGTGGATGGACATGCCCTTGGTCAAGCTCGGCACGGACGGTCCCCTAACCCAGATGATTTGCATCTATCTGCATTGTGACAAATTGCTGTTCAACCCGATCCTGCCGGATTTGCCGGTCCATATTGTCGTGCGGCCGCAAAACGAAACCGGGACATGGATTGAAGCCACGCTGCGCTTCATTGTGGCCGAGTCGGCGGCGGTGCGCCAGGGCAGCGGTGATGTGATCGCCAGGTTGACCGAGCTGTTGTTCATTGAAATCCTGCGCCAGCATATCACCGGGAGCAGCAGCGGCACCGGCTGGCTTGCGGCCTTGGGTGATCGCCATGTTGCCAAGGCACTGCAGGCGTTGCATGCCAATCCACGCCACCGCTGGACGGTTGCCGAACTCTCGCACCATGTTGGCATGTCACGCTCTGCCCTGGTCGCGCGGTTTCACCGCTTCCTCGCCCAGGCCCCAATGTCCTATCTGGCGAATTGGCGCTTTCAACTCGCCGCCCGCGCCCTGCAAAGCACCGACAAAAGCATTGCCAATGTTGCGGCCGAAATCGGTTATGAATCGGAAGACGCCTTCAGCCGCGCTTTCCGCCGCCACGCAGGTGTTTCCCCCGGAGCCTGGCGGCGCACCGCCAGTCCGACAGCGTCATGACGGACGGCCCGGATCAAGTTTCAACAAGTGCCATCAACTGGTTCAGTGAATCCTGCCAGCCGAGGTAACACATTTCGAGGGGAATGATCTCGGGCACGTTCTCCTGGGTAATTTGCAGGTCGGTGCCACACGACACTTCTTTCAACAACACGGTGACGATGATCTCACCCGGCAGGTTGGGGTCATCGAACTTGTCAGAATAGCGCAGTTTCTCATGGGGCTTCAGTTCAAGGAATTCGCCGCCGAAACTGTTCTTGCCGCCGGAGGCCAGTTCCGTGAAAACCATGCGGAAGGTGCCACCCACCTTGGCATCAAGGTGTTCGACGTTGCAGGTGTAGCCGCGCGGCGAAATCCATTTGGCCATGGCATCGGCGTTGGTGAAGGCCTTGTAGATCCGTTCCGGCGATGCCTTGACGACGCGGTGCAGTTTGACGGTATTGCCCATGATGGTTCTCCTATGCTTTCAAGCTGTAAAGTGAGAACAATGCGCCCTGCGGGTCCATGCCGCTGATGGCGTAACCGCCGCCCGGCACTTCCATGGCCTCGCGCGCGAAGTTTGCGCCCATTGACACGGCGCGCGCCACGGCTGCTGCCATGGCATCGACACCAAAATAGTAGTTCCAGTGCGGCGGCGACGGATCGGTGGGGGATTTCGTCATCATGCCGCCCACATCCGCGCCGTTGACGGCGAATATTTGATAGGTCCCCATGGGTCCCATATCGATGGCCGTTGATTTCGTCCAACCAAACATGCCTGTGTAGAATTTCCAGGCCGCCTGCCAGTCGCCGGAATTGAGGTCACGCCAGGCCACGTGGCCGGGCTCGCCCCTTGCCACTGGTGCAGGCTTTGGGCCGCCGCTGTCCTTGAACAGCAGAAAAGTCGCTCCCGATGGATCAGCAACGACGGCAAAGCGCCCGACTCCTGGTATATCCATGGCCGCCTGGTGAATGGCACCACCAAGCTTGACGGCTTTCCGCGCGTCGGCGTCCACGTCGGAACTGTAGATGTAGCCGTTCCACAAGGGCCTTCCGCCGGGTGCTGACGGTGGCACCGGCATCATGCCGCCGACATCAATGCCGCCAGCCTTGATGACCGAATAGTTCATGCCGGGCATGCCGCTGTCGGCGATCTGCCAGCCAACCACATGGGCGTAGAATTTGGCTGATGCCGCCACATCGGGCGTCATCAGGTCGTACCAGACGAATTTTGACATTATATCCTCCGTAGGCTGATTGTTATTTTTGCGGCAACTGGCATGGTTCAGTCCTCCTTGGCATAGTGAAACAGCAATTCGATGTAGCGGCGCAGGTGCAGAATTGAATCTCTTGCGATGCCGAGATCATTTTTCGCCTTGGCCAAAATAAACGCCCCCTGGATGACAGCCTGTGTTTGGAGTGCGAGACTTTCAGACGACCATGTCGCTTTTGGCGCATGCCGTTCCTTGGCCGCCCTGATGATTTCGGCAATCGTGTCGGCATGGCCAGTGATGCCTGCAAAACAGGCATCGCGGATCGCCGGATTGCTGTCATAGGTTTCCTGCACCATGGTGCCGAGCAGGCAGGTGACCTCGGCGATGCTGCGACCTTCGAGAAGTGCCGCGCGAAAATCCACATAGGCGATCAATTGGTCGAGGGGGTCTTCGTAGTCGTGGTAAGGTGCCGCCGCAAAAAGCCTGCCCGTCACCTCGTTCCAATGGGCTGCCGCTTTGACCGCCAGGTCTTCCTTGCTCTTGAAGTGGTGGAAAAACGCCCCCTTGGTGACGCCCGCCGCCGCGCACAGGGCATCGACCGTTGTGGCCTCGTATCCTTGTTCCCTGACCTTGAGCAAAGCGGCATTCAAAAGCTTGTTCCGGGCGTTAAGGGGTTTCGGGTTCATGACTTTAAATACCAACCAGTTGGTATGTTGTCAAGCCTTCCTTGTCACCCCCTCCAACCGTGCATAATCTCAACCCCATGAACACTCAGACCCACGTCATCATCGGTGCGGCACTGTTTGGCCGGGCCATCCCCAAGCGCGCCTGGATGGCGGCACTGGGCGGGCTTTTGCCTGATCTGCCCATGCTGCTCGTGACCTTTGCACTGATGCTCTATGGTGTGCCCGGGCCAATCATATTCGGGTTTCTCTACTGGCAAGAGTGGTGGCAACTCACCAATGCCATTGGCCATAATTTCTGGGCATGGGGCGGGCTGATGCTGTTGGGCCTGATCATGCGCGACCGGCTGCGTGCCTCGGCTGAAAGTTTCGACCGCTGGACTTTGCTGGCTGTCTTTGCAGGCTCAGCGCTTCTCCACACGGCAATCGATTTTCTCACCCACCGCGAAGATGCCCACATGAGTTTCTGGCCGGTCACGCGCTGGAAATTCCTGTCGCCCGTTTCCTATTGGGACCAGGCCCACTTTGGTTCCTATGCAAGCGCCTTTGAGGCCGCGCTGGGACTGGTGCTGGCGGTGATTCTGTTCCGGCAGTTTCGCTCCCGCTGGGTGCGTGCTGCATTGGCCGCCGCCATGCTGCTTTATGTTGGTGTGCCCGCCTATTTCATACTTGGCCAGCGCTAGGTTCGGCGACGGAATTTTGGCCGCAATCCGTCCCTATCGGGTAAGGTGAGATCATGAACCAGCACGTGCTGCCCAATCCGGAAGAAATGAAAGTCGCCTTGGGCCTTGGCCGCAAGGCCAGCACAAGGCGTGTGCTATCGCGCCTGTTCTGGCTGCTGTTGTTCGCCGGATTGGCCGCCGCAGCCTGGTATGTGCAAAGCCTGCGCAATGAGGCGGCCTCGGTCGTCAGCTATGAAACCGTCGCACCTGTGCGCCGCGACATCATCGTCACCGTTTCGGCGACGGGCAACATCCGGCCCCGCACGCAAGTCGATGTCTCAACGGAACTGTCGGGCGTGGTGCGCGAAGTGCTGGTTGCCGAAAACGCCGAAGTCAAGAAGGGTGAAGTCCTGGCCCGCCTCGACACGCGCAAGCTGCTTGCCCAGCTTGACCGTGCCAAGGCCCAGCTAGATGGCTCTGAAGCGCGCCGCATGACGGCGGATGCCACATTGCAGGAAGCGGTCCTGGCGGCTGGGCGGGTACAAACCCTGCGCAAGCGCGGCCTTTCGAGCGGCCAGTCCGCCGACCAGTCAGGTGCAACACTGGCGCGGGCCCGTTCCAACCTCGCCGCCGCCGAAGCCGACACGGCCATCTACAAGGCCGATATC
>JANNFZ010000199.1:0-4960 GCA_031380375.1 Hyphomicrobiales bacterium | reverse complement strand
GCCCGGGATAACACAATTTGAACTGGACAAGCCACCACTATTCAGGCATTATTTCCCAATTGCGGTTTTTTCCAAGCGGAACAGAGGTCATCCATGTATTCCCACAAGCAAGTCTGGAATGCGATTGATGTTGTTGCCGAGCGCTATGGTTTTTCGGCCTCGGGACTGGCCAAGAAGGCGGGACTTGATCCCACGTCGTTCAATCCCTCGAAGCGCCTTGGCCCGGATGGCCGTCCGCGCTGGCCGACCATGGAGAGCATTGCCCGGGTGCTCAATGCCTCTGGTGCGGGGGTTGAGGAATTCATGGAACTCTTGTCGGGGCGCAAGGGCGCACCGCCCAAGCGCCGGGTCATTCCCATGCTGGGCTTTGCCAAGGCCGGCAAGGGCGGCTTCTTCGATGATTCGGGTTTCCCGCAAGGCTCAAGCTGGGATGAAATCGACGTGCCGGGGGTTACTGACAATACAGCATATGCTCTGGAAATCACTGGCGACTCGATGATGCCGGTCTATCGCGAGGGTGACACGATCATTGTCTCGCCTTCCGCCACGGTCCGCAAGGGCGACCGGGTGGTGGTGCGCACCGCCGATGGCCAGGTGATGGCCAAGATCATGCAGCGGCAGTCGGCAAAGACTTTGGAGCTTGCCTCCTTCAATCCCGATCATCCGGTCAAATCCCTCGACATGAAAAACGTCGATTGGATGGCCCGCATCATCTGGGCAAGCCAGTAGGCAGCACGATTCACCTCTCCCTATTCCGTCATTCCGGAAGTGCACCTTGATCACGCCGCAGGCGTGATGTCGTGCGCTGTCCGGAATCCCGCTTCAGACACGACGCCAAATGAAAGCAGGCGGGTTTCTTGCAATCTCCCCAACGTCGTCTTCGTGATTGGCTCAAGACTGTTGTTGGCGGATTTCTGGAGTATCTGCATTTCTAGCAGATTACCGCGCGCTTGTCAAGCATAAACTCCTAACGTCGGAAATCAATGACTTGCGCCGTGCGGGAGATGGTACAGCCACCCCGGCTTGAACGGGGGACCTCTAGATCCACAATCTAGCGCTCTAACCAACTGAGCTATGGCTGCATGGGGCTTTCCCTAAACTGTGGCAAGGCCAAATTCAACATTGAAAAAGGCCCGGTGAAAACCGGGCCTTTTCGTTTGGCAAAAAGTTTGTTCAGGCGGCCTTGTCGAGCTGGAAGGCAGCGAAGGCCTTGCCGAGATTTGCATGCAGCGGGCTTGCGACATCACGAAAGAGTGCCGCCGTCATGGCGTTCAAATCCTGGGCCTGGCTCATGGCCGTTTCCGACTGAACCTTGAAGAAATTCTGCTGGAGTGCCACGAAAGCGTCCGGTGATTTCACCGCCATGACATCACGGAAGTACGCAAATGTGGACTTGGCATTGCTTTCAACGATTTCGAGGCTCTTGGCCTGCAAATCGGTGAGCCGTGCCTGATAGGTCGAGGCGGCCTTGTTGAGGGCTTCAAAGCCTTCCTGGACGGCCGCGGTTTCGCCGCCCATGGCGGACTTGGCGGTTTCAATGCTTTCGGCCACGAAATCCGTGGCGCGTTCGACGGGGGTTCTGTTCTTGCGGCTCATGAGGGGCTCCAATGCTGTTGCTTAAACGCATATAGTCGCACAATTGGTGCATTGCAACAATTATTGTGCGTTGCAATATATGCCCATCATTCTCTGGCCCATGGTTAGCAATTGGTAGACGGCAAGGGTAAAACTTGATTATTTGAAAGTCCCTTGTCCATCCCCAGGAGCACCTTGCAAAAAAACCAACCCAGGACGCTTGAAGACCTGCGCAATGCCGCCGAAGCCGCCTGGCTTTGGGATGGGGCGCGGGGCCGCATTGTCTGGGCCAACGGTACAGGTGTTCGGTTGTTCGACGGCACTTCGGTTTTTGACCTGGTGGACCGGCCGTTCGACCTCCGTGAACAGGGTGTGGCGCGGATCAAGGACATGACCCAGGCGCTCAATCCGGGTGAGAGCACCGAGGCACTGTTGCATTTCCCTTCGGTTGGCCTTGCCGCTCCCGTCGCCTGCCACTGCACTTTGCATCTTTTGGCTGACGGCCGGCAGGGTTTGTTGGTTGTCATGGAACCTGCAAAACCTGCCATCACCCGAACGCCTGCGACCCTTGCCGATGCAACACTCGAGGCACTTCCCTCGCCTGTGCTGGTTTGTGACGCCCAAGGCCGCATCCATCATGGCAATGAGGCAGCGCGGAGTTTTGTCGATCTCGATGCCATCGCCAATTTGTCCGATCTCTTGACCACAGGTGACAAGGCCGAACGACTTCTCGCCAGGCTCGCGGACTCGCGCCTCACCAGTGTCGTTGAATCCATGAATTCACGCCTTGGGGCCCGCGACTGCAAGATCACGGCATTGAAGCCCGACGATCAGGACTTGATCATTCTCGTCATCGAGGATGTGACCGACCGGCGCGCCCTCGAACGGGAGCCGACTGTGTCACCGCCACCCCCCGCCATCACCAAGGAAAAAGCCTTTGAGAAGCTCGCGCAAAGCCTGAAGAATGAACTCGCAGAGGCAGCGCCGCCGAAGCTGGCCAAGGCCCTGGCAGCCGTGCCGGAATCCAAACCGGGGCCAGCAAAACAAATTCATGTCCCTGATGCCATCCGCCAGCCTCTCGAACAGTCCGGCGAGGCGGTGATTGTGGGCCGTGGTGCTTCCGCCATGTTCGCAACGCGCAAGGCTGCCGATCTGCTGCAGCGGCCAGATGCAGCCGATGTCGTCGCCGATGTCGGATTGTGGCAGAGCCTGTCGCTCGTTCCGGAAGTCGCAACCCATAAAGCTTTGCCCCTGCCGTCAGGCGGCACGATTGATCTCGTGGTGTCACGCTCCAACACGCCTTGGCTCAATGGCCCGGCCGAACAATTTGTCTTGCGCCGTGCCGCGGTCAAGCCAGCGACGAGGCCCGCAGTCTTGCCCAAGGCGGAAGCGCCAGCGACGGTGGTGGTGCCTCCCGCCGCAATCACGGTTGCGCCAAGCCCGCCTGCGCCAGCCGACACCCGTGAAACCATCGCCCATGATGAAATGAAGGCCATTCTCGATGTGGCAAGCGACGGCATCATCACACTCGACCGCGACGGCAGGATTCTGAGCTTCAGCGCCGGTGCCGAAGCCATTTTCGACCGGTCCATAGGCGATGTGATCGACAGGCCGCTCGCCGATCTCCTGCACCCGGACAGCAGCCAGGTGTTGCGTGATTATCTCGCCGCCCTCAACGGGCCAGGCCTTGCAAGCATGTTCAATGACGGGCGTGAAGTGACAGCTCTCGTCAAGCCTGACGGCAGCGTGCCGCTGTTCATGACCATCGGCAAACTGCAATCACCGAAATCGCGGGCGGCCTTTTGCGCCGTCTTGCGCGACATAACACCGTGGAAGCGCACCGAACGGGAATTGCTGAAAGCCAAGGAAGAGGCGGAAGCCGCAAGCCGCCAGAAATCAGAATTCCTGGCGCGCATTTCCCATGAATTGCGCACCCCCCTCAATGCCATCATGGGTTTCTCGGAGGTCATGCGGCTTGAACGGTTCGGGGCCATCAAGAACGACAAGTACCGGGGCTATGCCAATGACATCCACGCCAGTGGTGCCCATCTCCTGTCGCTCATCAATGACCTGCTCGATCTCTCCAAAATTGAATCGGGCAAGCTTGAATTGAATTTTGCCGCCGTCAGCCTCGTTGATGTGGTGGACAATGCCGTGAAGCTTTTGAATGACGAAGCACGCCAGGCCCGGGTCATCATCCGGAAATCCATTGGCCCTGCATTGCCGCGCGTGGTGGCCGACCAGCGCGCCATGCGCCAGATCATGCTCAATCTCTTGTCCAACGCCATCAAATACACCGACGCTGGCGGCGAAGTGATCCTGTCTGCCGTGCTGAATGAAACAGGTGACTTGAGCCTGCGCGTCAAGGACAGCGGCATTGGCATGAATGCGTCGCAGATCAAGGATGCACTCGAACCGTTTACCCGCGTTGAAACACAAGACCGCCAGCGCCAGGGAACAGGCCTTGGCCTGCCCTTGACGAAAGCACTGGTGGAGGCCAACCGGGCCGCCTTCAAGTTGACCAGCGAACCCGGCAAGGGAACGCTTGCCGAAATCAATTTTCCCGTGACCCGGGTGCTGGCCGAATAGGCCCCCGCTGATGACACCGGCTCCCGAACCTTTGGTCGCGCGACCTCCACGCAACCGGCTTCCCGTGGCAAAGTCGACCGTTGTCGCAGTTATTCTTGCCCTGCCGCTGGCGCTGCCCATTTTGACCATCATTGCTTTGGCCTTCACGGCCGATGCCTCAGACTGGCCAAAACTGCTTTCCGGCGTGCTGCCAACCATGACGCTCGACACTGTGCTTTATTGTGCTGGCGTTTCGGCCGGCACACTGGTTGTCGGAACAAGCCTTGCCTTTCTCATCACCATGTTTCGTTTTCCCGGTCGCAATGTGCTGAAGTGGCTGGCCATCCTGCCGCTCGCCGTGCCCGGCTACATCACGGCCTTCGCCTATGTCGACACGTTCTCCTATGCGGGCTCGTTCCAGGTGATGCTGCGGCAAACCTTTGGCTGGACACAGCCCGGGGACTATCATTTTCCGGAAATCCGCTCTCTGGGGGGAGCGATTTTTGTCATGACGGCAGCGCTCTATCCTTATGTTTACATGTCGGCACGGGCGGCCTTCCTCAAGCAGTCCCTGTCGCAACTTGATGCCGCCCGCACGCTTGGACGCAGCCCATGGCGCGCCTTTGTCGAGATCACCCTGCCGCAAACACGGCCGGCACTTGCCGTCGGTGTTTCACTGGTGGTGATGGAATGCCTCAATGACATTGGCGCTGTCGGCTTCTTCGGCGTCAACACGCTGACCTATGGCATTTACACTTTGTGGCTTGGACAGGGCAATCTTGGTGCTGCCGCCCAGCTTGCGCTCGTGCTCTTGACC
>JANNFZ010000501.1:0-2610 GCA_031380375.1 Hyphomicrobiales bacterium | reverse complement strand
ATGATGATGTCGATCATGCACCGGCTAACCGGGGTGGCGCTGGCGGGCGGCGTGGCGTTGTTTGTGGTTTGGCTGGCGGCAGCCGCGTCATCGGAAACCCTGTTCGACTGCATGCAGGCTTTTTTCCATCACTGGTTTGGCCGCCTCGTGCTCTTTGGTTTTACCTGGGCGCTCATTCATCATGCGCTTGGCGGTCTTCGTCATTTTATCTGGGATACGGGCAGGGGCTACGCGCTGCCTACCGTGGAATGGCTGGCGCGGGCAAATCTTGCAGGTTCAATAATTCTGACGTTCCTGCTCTGGATAATTGCCTATGGAGTCATGCCATGAGCACCATGAAAACCCCGCTGAAGATCGCCCGTGGCCTTGGCGCAGCGAAATCCGGCACCGAGCATTTCTGGCAGCAGCGCCTGACGGCGATTTTCAATGTGCCGTCCCTCGTGTTTTTTCTGTGGTTTGTGATGCGTCATCTCGGTGCCTCACACCTTGACGTGAAAATGAGTTTGCACAATCCCGTTATCGCGCTTGCACTTCTGCTGGCACTCGGAAATGTCATCTGGCACATGCGCCTTGGCTTGCAAGTGGTGATCGAGGATTATGTTCATGGCGAGGGACGGAAACTTGCAACTCTCCTGCTCAACACAGGTCTTGCGATTGCCCTCTTTGCCGTCGCCGCTTTTTCCATCCTTAAAATGAGCTTTGCATCCTGATGGCAATTGCCGACACCAAGAAAAAAGCGCCGAACAGCGTCACCATCGGCGGCCGCGCCTACGCAATCACCGATCACAGCTTCGATGTTGTGGTGGTAGGCGCTGGCGGTTCGGGCTTGCGCGCTGCATTGGGGGCATCGCAAGCCGGACTGAAAACCGCCTGCATCACAAAAGTCTTTCCCACTCGCTCTCATACCGTGGCGGCGCAAGGCGGCATTGCGGCGTCACTTGGCAACATGGGGGCCGATGACTGGCGCTGGCACATGTATGACACGGTGAAGGGTGCCGATTGGCTCGGCGACCAGGACGCCATCGAATATCTGGTGCGCAATGCGCCCACGGCCGTTTACGAGCTCGAGCATTTCGGCATGCCTTTCAGCCGCACCGAGGAAGGCAAGATCTATCAGCGCCCCTTTGGTGGCCACATGATGAACATGGGCGATGGTCCGCCCGTGCAACGCACCTGCGCCGCCGCTGATCGTACCGGCCATGCCATGCTGCACACGCTTTATGGCCAGAGCCTTCGTTACGACACGGCCTTTTTCATCGAATATTTTGCCCTCGATCTCATCATGGAAAATGGCGCTTGCCGGGGCGTCATCGCCATGTCGCTGGAAGATGGCTCAATCCACCGCTTCCGCTCGCACCAGACAATTTTGGCAACCGGTGGCTACGGCAAAGTGTATTTTACAGCGACATCTGCGCACACCTGCACAGGCGATGGCAATGCCATGGTGCTGCGCGCTGGCCTTCCCTGTCAGGACATGGAATTCGTGCAATTCCACCCCACCGGCATTTATGGTGCGGGGTGTCTCATCACCGAAGGGGCGCGTGGCGAAGGCGGCTATCTCACCAATTCTGAAGGCGAGCGTTTCATGGAACGCTACGCGCCGTCGGCCAAGGATCTGGCATCACGCGATGTGGTCGCACGTTCACAGACGATGGAAATCCGCGAGGGCCGTGGTGTTGGTCCGCTCAAGGACCACATTCATCTTCACCTGGAACATCTTGATCCTGCGGTCCTCCACGAGCGCCTTCCTGGTATTTCCGAAAGCGCCAAGATTTTTGCGGGCGTCGATGTGACCAAGGAACCGATTCCGATTGTTCCGACGGTGCACTACAACATGGGCGGCATCCCTGCGAACTATCACGGCGAGGTTTTGGCGGGCGACAGACGTGACCCGGAAAAGACCGTTCCCGGTCTCATGGCGGTGGGCGAGGCAGCTTGCGTGTCGGTCCACGGGGCAAACCGGCTGGGTTCCAATTCATTGATTGATCTTGTGGTCTTTGGCCGCGCAGCAGGATTGCGTTGTGCGGAATTTGTAAAGCCGGGTGCGGCCCATCAGGACTTGCCAGGCGATGCGGGCGAAGCGGCCATTGCCCGTCTCGACCACTATCGTTTTGCCCATGGCGGGATGCCTACCGCAAAACTCCGCGAACAAATGCAGCGCACGATGCAAGCCGACGCTGGTGTTTTCCGCAGTGGTGAAACGCTTGCGCAGGGTTCGGATAAGATCAACAGCATCTGGCGCGGCCTTGACGACATTGCTGTCACCGACCGCTCGCTTGTCTGGAATAGCGATTTGATCGAAACACTGGAATTTGAAAATCTGATTTTGCAAGCCGCCGCCACAGTTGATTCAGCACTGGCCCGCGAGGAAAGCCGCGGTGCCCATGCCCGCGAGGATTTTCCGACGCGCGATGACAAGAAATGGATGAAACATTCCCTTGCCTGGACCGACAGCGCCAGAAAAAAAACTACTCTCGGCACCCGCCCGGTCCATGATTTCACCATGTCCACCGACATCGACTACATCAAGCCAAAGGCAAGGGTGTATTGAGATGAATGGGACAAGATGCGTTCTCACTTCCCCCTCCCCCTTGTGGGGAGGGCCGGGGT
>JANNFZ010000161.1:0-2359 GCA_031380375.1 Hyphomicrobiales bacterium | reverse complement strand
CAGCGGCATTGGCAGTGCCATGCTCCTGCACATCATGGCAGAGGCAAAAGCCGCAGGGCTCACGCGCCTCAGCCTTGAAACAGGATCATTTGATTTTTTCAAGCCGGCGGTGGCGCTATACCGGAAGCACGGTTTTGTCGAATGCGAGAATTTTGGGGACTACAAACCTGACCCCTATTCCACATTCATGTCGCGCGAAATCTGATTACTGACTGGTCTTGGAAACCGTGAATTCGCCGTGGCGAATGCGTTCCGGCAGGCGGGCGCACATTTGAGCCACGGGTTCCTCGCCATAGGTGGCGATCATGTCCGAGAGGGCTGCAAAGATCGCAGCCGAGGCGATGCAATCGGGATCGAGGCCATCGTAAACCGCCTCTTCCCACGCCTCGAGCAGATAGCGGAGCGCCACCTGCTTGGCGTCCTGCGACGGCAGCAGCGGCGTGGCGGCTTTGAGGGTTTGTTTCAGCATCATGTCCCGGACGGTGGCCGTTTTCTTGTTGTCCGTTCACCTTAGCAGAGCGTGGGGACCCATCGAGTCATCCCTTAATTGAAGGTTAACGGAGATGCGTGCTTTTGTTTCAAAGACTTAACAATTTATGGGCGGTGGTGATCGCAGCCAGCGTGTGGGGCGCAAGCGGCATCTCTGCTGCTTTTTCCGGGCTTGCCCAGCACACGTCGCGCGCATCGCTTAAGGCGCGGGCTTCGCCTGCGAGGGCTCGGCCTGCAAAACAATGAATGTCAAAGCCGCCCGTAGCCAGCCGAATTTCATAGATGCCCACAAGCCCGCAGAAATCCACCGACAATCCGGTCTCTTCGCGCAATTCCCGTATGCTTGCGGCAAGTTCGGTTTCACCGGGCTCGACCTTGCCGCCGGGCAAGCTCCACAATCCGGCACCCGGTGGCTTTCCCCGTTGCACCAACAGAACCTTGCCGTCGCGCCAAACACAGGCCGAGGCCGCCTTGATGATCCCGCCGGTGCTGCTAGTCTCGGTGCCCATGTGCGGACTTTACAGTTTCAGGCGCGCACCGGAAGAGGTTCGCGCACTTCTCAAATATCTTGAGAGCCCGGATTTTCCGCCGCGCCAATATGTGACGCCGGGCGGCCCCATGGCCATTGTGCGACAAAGCGGGGCGACACGTCATTTCGTGTTGCTGCGCTGGGGCTTCGTTCCGTCCTGGGCCAAAGAAGTGGCACCTGGAAAGCCACTGATCAATGCCCGCAGCGAAACGGTTTTGGAAAAACCTTCTTTCCGCAACGCCATTCGCCGCCGCCGCTGTCTCATTCCCGCCGATGGCTTTTATGAATGGGAAGGCGATGTGCCCGGCAAGAAGACTCCGTATTTCATCCATCGCCCAGATCACGGCCTGATGGCCTTTGCCGGTATCTGGGAACATTGGCAGGGGGCCGATGGCTCGGAACTCGAGACGGCCTGCATCATCACGACTGCCGCCAATGCACTGGTGGCGACGATCCATCCGCGCAGCCCGGTCATCATTTACCCGCAAGATTTTGAGACCTGGCTTGATTGCGGCAGCGACCACGCGGAAGGCATTGTGCATTTGCTGCGCCCCGCCCCTGATGACTATTTCGAAATGGAAAAAACCACGGTTGCGCGTGGTGGTCCTGCACCAAAGCCGAAAACGCTACCGCCAAAATCCGGCCAGATGGATTTGCTTTGATCTAAAAGCCGACGCGGTCGCCACCTTTGAGCGCCAGAATTTCGCGGGCTTCGGCAGGTGTGGCGATTTCCAGTCCCAGTTCCTCGATGATGGTCCGGATCTTGCGCACCTGCTCGGCATTGGAGGTGGCGAGCTTGCCCTTGCCGATATAGAGCGAGTCCTCGAGACCAACACGCACATTGCCGCCCATCATGGCGGCTTGCGTGCAGAAGGGCATCTGGTTTCTGCCGGCCGCCAGCACCGACCAGCGATAGCTATCGCCGAAAAGCTTGTCGGCGGTTTCCTTCATGAACATGAGATTGCGCATGTCGGCGCCAATTCCACCGAGGATGCCGAAAATCATCTGTACGAAAAATGGCGGCTTCACGGCACCCTTGTCGACGAAATGCGCAAGGTTATAGAGATGGCCGACATCATAGCATTCATGTTCGAAGCGGGTGCCGTGGGTCTCGCCCAGGTCTTTAAGGATGCGGGCGATATCGCGGAAGGTGTTGCGGAAAATAAAATCATCGGTGCCGCGCAAGTACGGTTCTTCCCATGATGCTTTCCAGTTCTTGTAGCGGTCGGCGAGCGGGAAAATTCCAAAATTCATGGAGCCCATGTTGAGTGAACACATTTCCGGCTTGGCAACAAGTGGTGCAGCAAGCCGCTGATCCACGGTCATGTTGAGCCCGCCGCC
>JANNFZ010000125.1:0-10374 GCA_031380375.1 Hyphomicrobiales bacterium | reverse complement strand
GCAACTCCGGCGCTCGCCCAATCAGAGTTTAACATGACGCCGACCGTTCCAGGCGTATACTTCTGCGACGGCCCTGGCATCGGCAAGAATCCGGCAAAATTCGGTTTGCTGGAATTCGGCGCCTTCCGCCTTGAAGACAAGGAAGGCGACCTGATGATGTATGACTTTGCCTCTGGCACGTTGCAGCTTGGCATGGCCGGCCAGCAGCCCATGCGTCTGAAACGCACCGGACCAGAGGAATACCGCTACATGGGCGAAGGCGAGGCGGTCAGCGAAACCATCTGCAAATTGATGCCCGGCAAGAATCCTGAAGCGCCGCCGTGGTAAGGTACAGTACGACTGAAGGAGAACGACATGGCATTCTGGAGCAAGTGGTTTTCACCAGCGGAGACGGCAGGTTCGGCCAAGCCGGTGAAAACCGTGGAGTACAAGGGCTATACGATTGAAGCCGCGCCCTATCGCGACGGCGGCCAGTTTCAATTGGCCGGCACAATCCGCAAGGACGGCAAGGAGCACCGCTTCATCCGCGCTGACAAATTCTCCGACCGACTGGAATGTGCCGACATTGCGATTTCGAAAGGCCAACTCATCGTCGACCAAATGGGCGACAGGATGTTTGCCTGATGCGCAGCGGTGACCTCGCCCCGCCCGGTGTATTTGCCACGCGCCTGTGGCAGCAGGGGCTGTGGGCCCTGCTGGTTGTTGTCATTGCCATGGCCGTCGGCATGGCAGGCTATGGCTGGTTTGGCGACATGGACGCAGTCCAGGCTTTCGCCAATGCCGCCATGATACTGTCCGGCATGGGCCCGCTCGACAAATTGCCGACACGCGCGGGCATGATCTTTGAGGGTATCTATGCGCTGGCCTGTGGTCTCGTGTTGCTGGCGGCAGCAGCTTTGGTGCTGGCGCCATTGCTGCACCGGCTGTTGCATCGTTTCCACATCGAAGACACCGGGACAGATGCAAAGTAACGGGTCTCAGCCCTCGGTCTTGGCTGCTTCAGGCTTTGGCGCAACACCCGGCACCGGATCAAGCTTGATGCAATAGGGCAGCTTCACGTCGCAGAACGGCTTGGCCTTGCGCTTTGCCGTCTTCTGTTCCTTCTTGCTCAAGGCATTGAAATCGGCAGGCAGCGGAATGCCTTCGGTGCATGTCTGCACGGCCGGCTTGAAAGTGATTTTTCCCGGAAATTTATTGGTCAGAAGATGCGTTTCATTGCGGATGTAGCGGGTAGCCTTGTTTTTGGCCATGGCCATGTCATCGCCCATCATGCTCTTGGCGCTTTCACGGCAGGGTTTGGGCGGCTTGGCACCGCCGCAGCCCGCCAGCACCAGGGGCAGCACAAGGGCCGCCACAAGCGCATTCACCAATGATTTGTTTCGGACCATTTTCCCACCGCATTCCGCCTGCAAATTTGCGGCAACAGTGACAGGGCAAGCTGAGCGGCCCGTAAACGAAATCCGGAAAATTACGGCTTTCCGATCACATAGTTAAAACTTACGCTGATGCGCTCGCCCGCCGCCCGGTTGAGTGGCACCTCATGGCGCAACCAGCTTTCCCACAGCATCAGCGTGCCTTCGGCGGGCTGTTCACTGACATGGGATTTCATGGGCTTCGGCGCGTGGGATTTGCGGGGCGGGGCCGCCATCAGCATGGCAAGGCGCGGATCTTCAAAGACGATTGGTCCGGCACCCGGCGGTACCTTCACATAGTAAGTGCCGCTCAACACGGCATTGGTGTGGATATGGCCGGTGTGCGAGCCACCTTCGGGAAGAACATTGACCCACAGGGAATCGACGATGGGCTTGCCCTTGCCGATATCCCAATGCAGGTCCTTGGCGAAAACGCCCGCGTGACGCTCGACTGTTTTTGTCAGTGTCCTGAAGGCCGGAACTTGCGTGCCGAGGTTGGCGATTGAGCCATAGGACGTATAGCCCGCATAGCCATGCTTTGCGCACCAGCGGAGGCCGGCTGCATCATGCTGGGCGAGATCATGGGCCGCAACCTCAAGGGCCGCGTTGAGACGGCCGCCGACTGCCTGGTCGGCACGATAGAGCAGTGTTGGAAACAGCGATTGCATCTTTGCCATGGGGTCCGCTTATCGCGGCTTCCTTTCACCACGCAAGCGGTTTAAGAAACCGGCCAGGACAGGGAGATACGGGATGAAGTTGCTGGCCTTGGTACTTTCATTTTTCACCATGACCCTTGCGGCCCACGCCGAACGCCTTTCCTTCGCGGCCGCCATTTCCCCGGAACAGGCTTTCGAGATTTGCCAAAGTGCCGATGTGCCAAGTGCGGTCTCTTGCGCCCTCGACAAATGCCGCAAAGCGGGCGGCGACGACTGCGTTGTCACTTCAGCATGCACCAATGGCTGGGCGGGATCGATGGGCGTGACAACAAGTGAAATCCACTGGACCGAAACCGTCTGTGGTGCACCGAGCGAGGCTGCCGCAGTGTCGGCGCTGCGCGCCTTCTGCAAGGGTGGCCTGCCATACGTGACCGAATGCTATCTCTCGCAGGTGTGGTCCGACGATGGCAAGACGAAGAGCATTGAAAAGACCATCGACCCGAAGAAGATCAAATAGGGGAGCGGCATCCATGAACCTTGTCTGGCCGGTCCATTTCTGATTTACCCGGCTGACATGTGAGTGAGGGCCAATATGCTGCCGACCCGTCTGACGCAAGGCTACAGGAATTTCCGGACCGGACGCTTTGCCGCCGAGTCGGAACGTTATCGCAGCCTTGGCGCCGGCTTGCAGAAGCCCACAATCATGATCATCGCCTGCTGTGATTCGCGTGCCGCGCCGGAAACCATTTTCGATGCCGGACCCGGCGAAATTTTCGTCATGCGCAATGTTGCCAACCTCGTGCCCCCCTATGCGCCGGACGGCAAGCACCACGCCACCAGTGCGGCAATTGAGTTTGCGGTCCTGTCATTGGGTGTCGCCCACGTGCTGGTCATGGGCCACGGCCGCTGCGGCGGCATCCGCGCCGTGGTCGAAGGTGGTGATCCGCTGTCGGCTGGCGATTTCATCGGCAAGTGGATGTCGGATGTGCGCGATGTCGCGGATGCGGTGCGCCATGACCATGACCACGAGCATGACCTGCAAACCGCAGTCGAACACGCCTCCGTCGAGCATTCACTCGCCAACCTGCGGACTTTCCCGTGGCTCCGCATGCGCGAGAACAAGGGCGAAATCGGTGTGCATGGCGCCTGGTTTGATATTGGCCTTGGCGAATTGCACGGCTTCGATGAAAGCCAACGCAAGTGGTCGCTGGTTTCCTGAACTGGTTATGGACGCCAGTAGTTGAACCAGTCCGTCACTTCGACCTGGTCAAAGTTTCCACGAAGATCAATGAGCGGCGCATGTTTCGGGGTCAGCGCCTTCAACGTCTCGGCGTCAAACTGCTGGCGAAAACACGTGTGGGCCAGTGTCACAATGACAGCATCATAGGGACCGCCCGCCGCCGGGTCGTCGATGACCTTGGCCCCGCGTCCGCCTTCGAAGTGATCGTCGAAAGCGACGGGATCAAAGTTGAACACCTCAACACCGCGGTTCCACAAGGCATCCATCATCGGAAAGGTCTTGGAGTTCCGCGTGTCGGGACAGTCTTCCTTGAAGCTGCGGCCGAGCACCAGAACCTTCTTGCCGGAAAGCCCATGACGGCTGCGTGGCATCAGCTCTTCGAGTTTTTCGACAACAAAAAGCGGCGTCTGCTCATTGACGGCGCGGGCCGCCGAAACGAGTTCCATGGCAAGGCCATGGCGGCGTCCGGCATCCACGAGGAAGTACGGATCGACCGCGATGCAATGACCGCCGACCAGGCCTGGACGGTAGTGGTGGAAATTCCACTTTGAAGCCGCCGCTGAAATCACATCGGTTGACCGAATGCCCATCTTGTCGAACAGCATCATCATCTGGTTCATCAGCGCGATATTGACGTCGCGCTGGGTGTTCTCAAGAATCTTCGCAGCTTCCGCTACGCGGATACTGGAAGCTTTGAAAAGGCCGGCCTTGATCACGCGGCTGTAGAGCGCTTCGAGGAAATCGGTTCCTGCCGGTGTCGAACCGGCAACAATCTTCTTGATGTCCGGAAGCTTGCGCGAGGGATCAGCGGGATTGATACGTTCCGGTGAATAGCCCAAATGGAAGTCGATGCCTTCCTTCATGCCGGAATTGGCTTCGATGACCGGCAGGCAGCGGTCTTCGGTGGTGCCGGGATCGACGGTGCTTTCAAACACCACGACGGCACCGCGCTTCATGTGGCGGCCAATGGATTTGGATGCGGCAATGAGCGGGCCATAGTCCGGCCGGTTGTGGCTGTTCACCGGTGTCGGCACACAAACGATGATGACATCGGCTTCCGCCATCAGGCCGGCGTCGGTTGTGAATTCGGCGTCAGCCGTCTGCAATTCCGTGTTGGTGACTTCACCCGTGAAGTCGAGTTCGGCCTTCAGCTCATTTACCTTTTGTTCATTGATGTCGAAGCCGATGGCCCGTGACGCCTTGGCAAATCCCAGGGTGAGGGGCAGGCCGACATAGCCAAGGCCGATGATAGCGACACGCGCAGTCGCGGCGTCGGGAAATGGCACGGGTTCCGATGTGACGAGACGGATTGATTGTACCTGCACGTTGCCGACCAAATCGGCAAGCGCAGCCACGCTTGTCTGAACGCCCATGAATGCTCCCCAGCATCGTTGTTATGGGCTGAGCATCTGCGTCCCGGATGCAAAAGGACTTAAGCGGAATGGTAAAGAAGAAGGCAGGGTTAATCGTTGTTTTCCGGAGTCGGATCAAAGCCTTGATGGCCATCAAGCAGGACTTAACCACCGGTTCAGCATTGGCTGCTACGAAACCCGGTGGCCCCGCGTTTGGGGGTTGGGTGTGTCTGTATCGCGTATGCTATCTCTGGTTACGATCGAGTACCTGTTTGGCCTGTTGATCCTGGTGGTTTTCACAAACCGCTATGTGCTCGGCAGCTTCCTGCGCATGTCCGATCGCCGCACCGAGGCGGGCTTTGGCGTTGATCCACCCGTATGGCCGACCGTTGGCATCGTTGTTCCTGTTTACAATGAAGGTTCGTCGATCCTGAAAACGGCAGCCTCGTTTGAGGCCCTCGACTACCCGCGCGACCGTCTGCAAGTCATATTCATTGATGACGTCTCGACCGATGACACCTATGACCATCTCCTGACCGTCGCCAACACGTATTCGTGGATGAAGGTCATCCGCAACGCGCGCAATGTCGGCAAACGCCTCGGCATCAAGAACGCCGTTCTGCAAACCCACACCGACCTGATCGTTTCGGTCGACTCCGATGTCATCGTTGATCCCGCCGCACTTCGTATTCTGGTCCGCCATCTCTATGCCACCGGCTCCGATGCCACGGGTGGCTGCGTCTTCGTTTCCAATGCCGATGAAAACTGGCTGACGCGCATGCAGGCTGTCAAATACTGGGTCGGATATCACTTCCTCAAAAACGTCGAAAACACCTTCAGCCACATCATGTGCCTGTCCGGTTGCCTGACTGTTTACCGCCGTGCTGCATTGCTGGCCGTCGACAAGGATGTGGAAACGCGCTCATTCCTGGGCGACGAGGTGAAGTACGGCGAAGACCGCTATCTCACGCGCAAGCTTGTGGAGCGTGGCTACAAGACCAGGCTGTGCTTTGAAGCCAAGTGCTTCACCAAGGCACCGGCCACCATGGCCAATTATTTCAGCCAGCAACTGCGCTGGCGGCGCTCCAACCTCATCGACTTCATTACAGCGCTGCCAAACCTGTCGCGCTTTCACCCGTTGGTGCTGGTGCACTATTGCTCGATGGCATTGCTGCTGTTCTTCTATCCCCTGATGCTCGCCAGCAAGGTTGCGCGCCTTGGTTTTGTTGTGCCGATGATCGAGCATGCACTTCTCGTTTCGGTTTTTGCCATTGCCTATGAGCTGCACAAGCACAAGCTGCCGAAAATGGCCCGCACTTCGGGCATCTGGTTTCTCTCCATGGCCTTCGTGTTCCCCGTCATGTATCTTGTCACCACACCCTTGGCGCTCATGACCCTTGGAACAACGTCATGGGAAACCCGCGGCGGCGTGGCTAAAAGGAAACTGGCCGCAAAGCCGGCAAGGGCACGCCCCTGATGGCCACCATCCGCAACCACGATCCGCCAAAACTTGAATCGCAGGCGGTGCGCCGCGTCCTCTATGTGGGCGGGCAGGCCGACGAGATCTGCCATTTCGTGACCCAGCACGTCGGCGAGATCGACATCACCTATGAAAGAAGGGTTGCCGCCGCCATCCAGCTGCTGCGTTCTGTCGCCTTTGACATTGTGATGCTGGACCTGCGCAACGGCCAGCAGTCCTACACGCTGTTGGTGCCTCTCATTCAGGAACTCGGCACCCATATAAAGATCGTTGTCATCAGCCAATTCAAGGATGTGGGGCAATACCTCGCTGTGCCGGGTGTCGCCCGCGTGCTTTCGGCCCCGGTGCTCGAGGGCCAGTTCCTGCGCGTTTTAGGCCTTGCCGCCAAGCACAAGCATTTTGTGGCACGCGACCATCATGGTGCGGTTGCCATTGAACCGCACGTGCCGGCGCACCAGCCATCATTGCCGCAGAAGACAATGGTTCAATTTCTTTCCGACAAGTCCATGGTCTTGCTCTCCATGGCCTACAAGCGCTCGGCGACAGTCTTGCTGCTGACACTCTTCACGGCCTTCATGTTCTACGGCTTTCTCATCGCATTCTTCTTGATGTCATCAGGCTGGGGCGCACCCATGACACTGGCCCAGGGCCATGAGATGGTGAACAAGGCCGAACGTGAATTGACGGAGCTCCGCGTCGCGCTGAGCCAGGCCGAGCAGAAAATCACCGAAGCCAAGTTTGGTTTGGGCAAGGCCGAGCGTTCGCTCACCGACGGCGAAGTCATGGTACGTTATGCCACCGACACGGTCCGCAAGGAAAAGACCCGGATCAACCGCCTCAACAAGAGCCTGGTCACGAAAATTGCACGCCTTGACAAGGTGCGTGGCGCACTTCAGCGGCAACTTTCCAAAGATGGTGCGGCGAGTGACTTGCAGGAACTCTACAACAGGCGGCTGATCAACCGGCAGAAATTCAATTCATCGGCGCTTGGCCTGCTCGAAGCAAGCCAGCGCCTGGCGGCGATTGAAAGCGAAATGGATTCCCTTGTGACCGAGAAGGAAGACATCACAATCTCACTTGGTCTTTTGGATTCGCTTCAGGACGGACTTGAGAATGGCGAGCCCATCAGTTCCGTGACGGCCGCCTCGACCGATCTCATTCTGCTGACCAAGCAGGCGATGGATGCCAAGGCCGTCTATGACAATGCCTATGACGAAATGACCTCCACCGGCAAACTGATTGCCGAACTGGTTTCCAATCGCGAGCTCGTACGTCGGCAGATTGCGGCGCTGCAATCGACAGCACTCGCGCGCGCCATCAATGAACGCATTGACGTGATATTTGTGCCCTATACCAACCGGGCGAATTTCACACCCGGCACCAGGCTCTATTCCTGTGCCTTCACGATTTTCTATTGCGAGCGCGTGGGCACCGTTGGCGCGCCATTGCCCGGCGAAATTTCTTCCGTCCATCCATTCTTCGGTAAACCCATCCGCGGCTATTTTGTCGAAGCCAAGCTGAAATTCGACAAGGCTGCAACGCGCGAGATCATCCATGGCGGCCATGCCCCATTCTTCTTCTAGGGTGTTCGTGCCCATAACCGGTGCAATCGCACTTTTGGCGCTGGCTGGCTGCGCGGCAACCTCGGGCCTCGTGGACAAGACGGGCCTTCGCCTGTCGTCGCTCGACCAGGAACCAAGAATCATTTCCGTTGAGGACCCGCCGCTGAAACCAACGCTCGATGATCCGGCCATTGTCGTTCCGGCAAGCAGCGACAACAGCCTGCCGGCGTGGTGCGAGCACATCGTTGAGGACACGGCGGCACAGACCATCATCATGCGCTCACCGACCTTGAGCGGCAGCCTGACTGACGAGGCGAGTGCTTCGCTGTCGCTGGTGATGAGCCTTTCGAGCTACGTGAAGGCGGGACTCCTTGAAACCGCCGCCGATGCCAAGTGCCGCCGCTACATCGCCGAAAGCGAATTGCAGAAACTGATATTTGTGTCGCCCCAGGGTCTGACGGCCGCAGGCTTCGCGGCCAAGGCCAAGTCGATCAAGGCGGGCAAAGCGGAAATCGAGGCGCTCCGCCGCAAGGCCAATGCCGCATTGCAAAACGGCGACATTGACCGTGAACAGGCAACCGCCATCAATGTGCTGGCCGACCAGATTCTGGCCGAAGCGAGCCAGGCTGCATCGCAGGCGGACCGCAGACTCGATGCGGTGGCGACACCGACCGGCAATGCCGCAACCCTCAGCCGCGAATTGCTGGCGGCAGAAGCCGAGCTTGAAGACATCAACAGCCGCATGCGGACTTTCGATGCCCTTGATGTGTCAGCCTCCGTCGGCTGGAATGACGACATCGATGACGAGGGTGTCAACGCGGAAGGGCAATCCTTCAGCGGTAAAGTCAGCTTTACCATGAAGCTGGGGGCCATGGCACCAAGCCGCTTTGACCACGAGGCCCGCGCCAAGGACGCCAAGCTCCGGGCCATCGCCAGCGGCGAAGGCGGGGCACTGTGGCAGGTGTCAACGTTGCACCGGGCCCATGAACGCGCCATCGCTGGCCTCGAAGACCAACGCGTCATGCTGGGCGATGCCATCGGCAAGGCAGAAAGCCTGGCGCGCAGCCTGGCGGCAGTGCAGAGCCCGGAATTTTCCGGCTCGCTTTGGCAGGCGAAGTTGCAACTCATCAAACTCCGGTCCGACCGCGCCGCCGTTGATGGGTCGATCGCCGAAATCCGCCGCAACATGAAGAAACTCGCCAACGGGTGAGAGTTATTGACGGCTGGCGAAGGACTTGATCTTTCGACGGTCTCCCTGCAAGGGCATGATCAATCATGGCGCGCAACAACATCATCCTCGGCATTGACACGGGCGGCACCTACACCGATGCCGTTGTGATTGATGCCGGCGCCCATCGCATTCTCGCCTCCGCCAAGGCCATTACCACCAAGGGCGACCTTGCCATCGGTGTGGCCGAAGCGATGACTGCGGCGGTTGCCAAGCTTGCAGGTCATGTCACTCCGCAGGATATAAGGCTTGTCTGTGTTTCGACGACACTGGCCACCAATGCCGTGGTCGAGGGCCATGGCAATGCGGCGGGCCTGATCCTCATTGGTTTTGACGAGGCCATGGTGAAACGCACCGGCATTGCATCGGCTTTTCCGGGCCTGCCCGTGGTGGCCATCGCCGGTGGTCACGACCACAATGGCGAAGAACGGGTGCCTCTCGACGAAGCAGCGCTCGCCCAGGCGGTCAATACCATGGAACACGGCGTCAGTGCCTTTGCCATTGCGGCGTCCTTCGCTGTCCGGAACAACGCCCATGAAGTCCGGGCACGGGATATCATCAGCAATGCCTGCGACAAGCCGGTGACGCTGTCGAGCGAACTCTCCAGTGCCCTTGATGCGCCGCGCCGCGCCCTGACCGCCGTGTTGAACGCACGCCTCGTCTCGCGCATAACCCATTTGATAGAAGCCGTCGAACGCGCCATGGCGGGCCTTGGCATCACTGCGGTTCTCATGGTGGTGAAGGGCGACGGCACATTGGCCAAGGCCGATGCCGTTGCCAGGCGTCCGATTGAAACTGTGCTCTCGGGCCCCGCCGCAAGTCTTGTCGGGGCCAAATGGCTTTCGGGGCTTGATGACTTCATCATGTCCGACATGGGCGGCACCACAACCGATGTCGGCATCCTGAGCCATGGCCGCCCGCAGGTCGCGGCGGAAGGTGCGGAGGTTGGAGGCTGGCGCACCATGGTCAAAGCCATTGATGTGAAAACCATTGGCCTCGGTGGGGACAGCGAAGTGCAATTTGATGCCGACGGCAAATTGGTGATTGGGCCGCAGCGCGCCGTGCCGATGGCGCTTTTGGCGTCACGTCATGGTGAAATTGTCGCCATGCTGGAAGGCGATCTCGGTGAAAGCGCGGGCGGTTCCACGCTGGGCAAGTTCCTGGTGCGCCCTTTTGGTGACAGAAGGGGTACGGCCACGGGCTTGACGGACCGGGAAGCGGAGGTTCTGAAAGCCATTGGCGATCACCCCGTGGCGCTGCGCAGAATAGCCACATCAAGTGCAGCCAACCGCGCCATTGCATCGCTGCGCCGCAAAGGTCTTCTGCAATATTGTTGCTTCACGCCATCAGATGCGGCTTGCGTTCTGGACCTGCAGGACAATTGGCCGAAGCCTGCCTCGGTTCTCGCGGCAAAACTCATGGTGCGCTTCCGCGGAATGAAATT
>JANNFZ010000113.1:0-5348 GCA_031380375.1 Hyphomicrobiales bacterium | reverse complement strand
GGTCAAGGATATCATTATTGGGTCAATTGGCATCGAGAAGGTCATTGACGGCAGTGGCGACGACGAGGTGAGGTTGTTCGGCGGCAATGACGTCGCCTATGTCAGTTCCGGCAATGACTTCCTCGATGGCGGCGAAGGCGTCGATTGGCTGATCTTTGCCAACAAGACAAATGAAGGCTACTCCGGCTTCGAGAAAAATTTCCAGGCGGTGACTGTCGATCTTGCCAAGACGACTGTGCAGAATCTGGGCCTCGAATTCGGCAATGACATTCTGCTCAATTTTGAAAATGTCGACGGCAGTTATGGCGGCGACACGATCTATGGGAACGCACTTGCCAACCGGCTCCTTGGCAACGACGGCAATGACATGTTGTTTGGCCGGGCCGGAAATGACTCGCTGTTTGGCGAGTTGGGCGCCGACCGGATGGTCGGCGGGGCGGGCATTGACAAGATTCACTGCGGCGATGGCGTGGGCGGCCAGGACAGTGCCCGCGATACCGTGGCCTATACGGCACTTTCCGACAGCGGCATCACGGCGGCAACCCGCGACACGATCTATTATTTCGATCGCGGTGGCGGCGTCAATGACGACAAGATTGACTTCTCGGCCATTGACGCGAACCTCTCGCACGCGGGCGACGATGCCTTTGTATGGCGCGGCACCTTGGCCTTTACCGTGGGTGCCGAGGGCCAGGTTCGCATTGAAGACCTCGGCGACCATGTCATCGTCCACATTGACAGGGACTCGGATGTCGGTGACGAAATGACCATCGCCTTCTATGGCGTTGGAACGCTCACCCAAGTGGACTTCGTTCTCTGAGTCTTTCGGTCACAGACCCGAAGCAAGAATGGTCGGCGCTGACCGTCTGTGCATTGGTAATTGCACTCGTTGCCGTGGTCCTTCTGGCCATGGGACGTGCGCCCGTCTGCGAATGCGGCACGGTGAAACTGTGGCATGGCGTCGTTGCCAGTGCCGAGAATTCCCAGCACATCACGGATTGGTACACGTTCTCGCACATCATTCACGGCTTCATCTTTTACGGCTTGCTGCACCTCATTGGCCCGCGCTGGAGCCTTGCCGCGAAGCTTGGCCTTGCAGCGGCAATCGAAGGGTCCTGGGAGATTTTCGAAAACACCGACTTCATCATCAACCGCTACCGCGAAGCCACCATCGCGCTCGATTACTACGGCGACAGCGTGTTGAATTCGGTCTCAGACATCCTCGCCATGATTGCAGGCTTCCTGCTGGCCCGGAAACTGCCCGTGGCGGCAACCGTCGCCGCTGCCGTCGTCATGGAACTTGCCGTCGGATATTTCATCCACGACAATCTAACTTTGAACATCATCATGCTGCTTTGGCCGCTTGACGCCATCAAGCAATGGCAAATGGCCGTTTAGTTTCAGTGGCCGACTGAACTCGCCTGAAAATCCTGCGGATAGACCGGCTCGACGATGAAATGCGGAATGAGCGTGGCATAGGCCTCGCCATCGGCAATGATGCGGCAGATCTCGCCTTCAACAGAAGTCACCCTGCCCTCGCGGCCATCGGGCACCATGACCTTGTAGCCGGGCGTGCACCAATTATCGGCAGCAGGCCCCCGATGCGCCATTTCCCCTGGTGCAAACGCCGATGCCGTCGCCAGCATGTATGCTGCTATCACGTCGTTCATGCCGCCATCCCGTTGGAGGAAAGGTATGTCATGGTATTCCTAAGTCTGACTGATTTGCAAGGGGGCTGCCGGAGCGCCGGAACCGGCTGGGGGCCAATCCGTAGCGCATGGTAAAGGCGCGGGAAAATTCCGCAAGTGTTGAGAAGCCCGTGGCCAGTGCCACGTCGCGCACCGGAAGTGACGAATAGTTCAACAACTGCTCGGCGCGCTCAAGGCGGAGTGTCCGGTAGAAACCCATGGGCCTTGCCTTCAACTGCTCGCGGAACAGGCGCTCCATCTGGCGTACACTGACATTGGCCAAGCCAGCCAGCGCATGGGCACCGAGCGGTTCTTCCATTTGTTGCTCCATGGCCGCAATGACAGCGAGCAGCCTCCGGTCAGCGGTACGATAGCGGGCCTGTGCCGTGGCCCTTCCCTGCCCCATATCCTCGGGGGTACGAAAATGCACAAGCTGGTCAGCAACGACAACCGCGAGTTCGCGCCCCAGCAGTTTGCCGATCCACGCCAGCATCATGTCAATGGCGGCTGCACCACCTGCAGACGTCAGGCGGTCGCGGTCCATCTCATAGCGCGCGTCAGCCACCTGCACGTCGGGAAAGCTTTCGCGAAAGCCGGGCAGGCTCTCCCAGTGGCACGTCGCGCGATAGCCATCCAGCAGCCCGGCCCGGGCCAAAATGAAGGGGCCGGTATCAATTGCGCCAAGCTGCACACCAAGGCGGGCGAGTTTTCGCAAGGCCGTCAACATGGGTGCGGCCATGCCACGCTCATGCTCATAACTTGCCGACACCACGGCCATGGCAGGCTTGCCGACATCGCTGAGCCTGCCGCTGACCGATACAGGAATGCCGTTCGATGCGGTCACGGCATCACCATTGATCGAGAGAAAACGCCAGGCAAAGACATCACCCGCAAAACGGTTGGCAACGCGCAAAGGTTCCACAGCGCCATAGAGCGCGATCATCGAGAATTTCGGCACCAACAGGAAAGCGACGTCGTATTTGGCCACTGACGGAATATATCAAATATCGTCGCTTTTTGTCAAATACGGACTGACGCCGGGTTTACGCTTGCGGACCCCAGGGAGGATTCCATGCAGCCAAAAGTCATCATCACTTGCGCCGTCACGGGTGCAGGCGACACGGTGGGCAAGAGCCCCAATGTGCCCGTGACACCCGAACAGATTGCCAATGCGGCGCTGGAAGCGGCAAGTGCAGGGGCCACCGTTGTGCATTGCCATGTCCGTGATCCCAAGACCGGCAAGGGTTCACGCAGCACGGTGCTTTATCGCGATGTGATGGAGCGCATCCGCGCCAAGAACAAAACCGTCATCATCAACCTGACAGCCGGCATGGGCGGCGATGTTGTGGTTGGCGACGGCGAGACACCACTGAAATTTGGTGACGGCACGGATTGCGTCGGGCCATTGGAGCGGCTGATCCATGTGAAGGAACTGCGCCCGGAAATTTGCACGCTTGATTGCGGCACGCTGAATTTCGGTGATGGCCAATCAATCGTGGTGCAGACACCAACGCAACTTCGCCAGCAGGCGGCACTCATCAAGTCCTATGGCGTCAAGCCCGAGATGGAAATTTTTGACAGCGGCAATCTGTGGTTCGCCAACCAGATGGTGAAGGAAGGCCTGATCGACGGACCACCCCTTTATCAACTCTGCCTTGGCATTCCCTGGGGTGCGCCCTTCAACACCGAGACCATGGCCTACCAGAAATCACAATTGCCGGAAGGTGCGGTGTGGGCCTCCTTCGGCATAGGCCGCAACGAGTTCCATGGCGTGGCCCAGGCTGTCCTGCTGGGCGGTCACGTGCGCGTCGGCCTTGAAGACAATCTCTATCTCGAAAAAGGCGTCTTCGCCACGAACGGCTCGCTTGTTGAGAAGGCCGTGAAACTCATCGAAATGCTGGGCACCAAAGTGGCAACACCCGATGAAGGCCGCGTGATCCTGGGACTCAAGTCATGAAGATCAAAACCGTTGGCATTGCCGGCACCGGACTGATTGGTGCGGGCTGGGCAGCACGGCTGCTGTTCCGGGGTTTCGATGTCATCGCCTATGACGTTTCCCCCACGGCGGAAGCAAAATTGAAAGCCCAAATCAAGACCGCCTGGCCTTCGCTGGCGGCGCTTCTCGGCAAGCCCAAGAATAAAGGCAAACTCACTTTCACGACCGACCTTCGGCACATGGCGGAAAAAGCCGACTTTGTGCATGAGGCCGCACCGGAGCGCGAAGACCTCAAGATCCGGCTGTTCAAGGAGATTGACTCCTTCGCGGCCCCGCACGTCATCATTGCCTCTTCATCCTCGGGTTTTCTGCCCACCAACCTGCAATCGCAGTGCCGCCACCCCGAGCGGGTGATTGTCGGCCATCCCTTCAATCCGGTTTATCTTCTGCCGCTCGTCGAAACCGTGCCCGGTGAAAAAACTTCGCCAGAGGTCATGGACCGCGCCGGTGCCTATTTCGAGATGATCGGCATGCAGGTGCTGCGTCTCAAGAAGGAGATCATGGGCTATGTCTGCGACCGGTTGCAGGAAGCCTTGTGGCGCGAAAGCCTGCACATTCTCAACAAGGACATTGCCACCACAAGCGATATCGACGATTCAATTGTCTATTCCGCCGGCATGCGCTGGGCCTTCATGGGCTCGTTCATGAACTATCACCTGGCGGGCGGGCCGGGGGGCATGCGGGATTTCATCAAGCAGTTTGATCCCTCGCTTGAACTCGATTGGACAGACCTCAAGTTCCCGAAATGGAACGACCAGTTGGAAAAGCGCCTGATTGAGGGTTGCGAGGCGCAAGCCGGAGGCCGGGCCGTTGCGGCCATCGAAGCCAAGCGCAACGCTATTCTTGTGGACATGATGAAGCTGTTCAAAAAACACAAGATCGGTTCCGGCCTTGTGCTGGAGCGCGAGTTGAAGGCAAAGAGGAAGGTGAAGAAATAGGAGACGCCCGTGGCCCAACAACGCGTGATGATCACCGCCGCCGCTTCCGGCATCGGACGATCCATGGCCAAGGCGTTCCACGAGGCAGGTGCCCGGGTCCACATTTGCGACGTAAGTGAGCAAGCCCTCGAAGCCTTCCGCGAGGAATTCCCCGACATTGGTGCAACCCATGTGAATGTGCGTGCCGAAGCCGAAATTGAGGCCTGGTTCGATGATGCGCTGGAAGACCTTGGCGGCCTTGACGTGATGATCAACAATGCCGGCATCAAAGGACCGACTGCTCCCGTCGATGACATTGACTATGCCGACTGGAAGGAATGCCTCGAGGTCGGGCTCGACTCCTATTTCCTCTGTGCGCGAAGGTCCGCCCCCCTGCTCAAGGACCAGAAATCCGGGACCATCATCAATCTCTCCTCGACCGCCGGGCTGTTCGGCTTTGGCAACCGCACGCCCTATGCGGCGGCGAAATGGGCGGTCATCGGCCTCACCAAATCACTGGCCATTGAGCTTGGCCCCTATCACGCGACCTGCAATGCCATCTGCCCCGGCGTGGTGCGCGGCGAGCGCATCAACCGCGTCATTCGCGGCGAGGCGGAATTACGCGGTGTCACTTTCGAAGAGATTGAACAGCAGATGGTCTCCGGCCAGTCCATGGCGCGCATGGTGGAACCAACCGAAATTGCCGACATGGCCCTGTTCCTCGCTTCGCCTGCGGCCAAAATGGTC
>JANNFZ010000099.1:0-5589 GCA_031380375.1 Hyphomicrobiales bacterium | reverse complement strand
CCCGCTTCCTTCATGATTGCCTGCGCTTCGGGATCCGAGGCAAATTTCTGCAGGCTCTCGCCGTCCCAGTCGAAAATCACCCAAACGCGATGGGGATCGTTGGGATCACGATAGGCGGTGGCGCCCTTGGACCCGTAGGATTTGCGTTTGGCAAGGCTGGTGGTCGAAAAAATCTTGAGCCAGCGGTCAACGTCGGTAACGGTTGTGGTGGTGAGCATCAATTCAGTCTCCATGGTTGGTTTTTTCCCCGGCCTGATGTTCCTTTGGCCCATCAAGCCTTCGCACCCGGAGAATGACGCAGTCGTCCCCTCGCCGCATGAGGCGAACTGCCCAGCAGCAGAAAATTCAGTTTGCGAGGCCGTTCTCGACGGCAAACAGGGCCGCACCTGCCCGCGTCGAGACCCCGATCTTGGAATAGAGGTTTTGGATATGGTTCGCGGCGGTCTTTGGTGCGATGCCGAGCTTTTCGGCCGCCGATTTTGCCGTGTCGCCCGCAAGGATGTGGCGCAGGACTTCAATTTCACGCGCTGACAGACCGGATAGGCGGCTTGACTTGTCACGATGCGAAGCCTGCCCCGCAGAGGCCAGGACCGCCGCCGTCGCGTCGGCACAAAGCGCACCGCTGCGCACTGCATCACGCAACTTTGCCGCCGCTGCGGTATCACTGAGCCGTGGCCTGTGGGGCCTCGCTTCGCGGGCGGACTGGTAGGCTTCGGCGGCGGCCAGGACCCGCGCCGCTGGCGATAGGTCGCTGCCTGTCACCTTACGGTGATAGCCCGTACCATTCAGCCTTTCATGATGGCGCAAGACAAGCGAGGCCACATCATTGCCGTCGCCGTCCAGGGCCGCAAGGGCACGCTCGCCGTGATAGGGATGAAGACGCATTTCATCGATCTCCCTTTCGGCAAAGGGTTTTGGCTTGAGCCACGTGGCGACAGGAACCGCAAGCTCACCGAGGTCATGGACATAGGCCGCCCAACGGACATGGCGAATATCTGCGGCGGGCAATTTCATGTGCCTGGTGGCAGCTTCAGCCAGGGCACCAACGGCGCGGCAATGTCCCATGGTGTGGGGCATCCGCATGTCGATCATGTCGGCGATGGCGAGATAGGCTTCTTCGCGGTCAGCCTCATCCATGCCGGCGTGGGGTTGCGGCTCCATCGAAAGGATGGATCGCCTGTCAGTCTCGTCATCAAGGCCGTCCATGAGGGCGTTCGGATTGTTCAGCAGCACGTCTGCAAGCTCGGCTTCATAGGGACCGTCGCGGCGGCGCGTAATCACCTTGATCATGCCATCAATCCCGCTGCATTCCGCATGGATGACGGCATCCTGCGCGAGGGTGACAAGCCTGACCGCCAGCTTCACGTCATCGCCGTTGATTCCATGGGGCATGCCCTTGCCATCCCAGCGTTCGTAAAGCTGCCCGAGGTTCACGCGGATTTCATCCGAAAGTCCGAGACGCTTGCCGATCCTTTGCGCCACCTCGCAATGGCCAGCCAGGATGGCTCTCGTGACTTGCGGAGCATTGGCAAATTCCCTTTCCACGACAGCGGCAGGATCCGGCGCGCCCGCATGCACGCGGGAAAGGGCCCGCTTCATGATGGCCGGACGCTCAGCCGGATCACCGAGGTTCAGCGCCACATCGCGGCGCAATTCATACTCGTCACCGAAGAAATCCGCGAGCAAATGGCTGTCGGCATTGCAACCGATATAACGCAGAAGCGCCTGGTGGTAGACGTTGCGATGTTCATTTTCACTAAGGCCCGCCGCCCTTGCAAGCCGCATCGCAAGGACGCAGGCACGCAGTGCGAAATTGCGGGACTGGCCCGTTGCCAGGTCGCTGGCATAGGCCAGAACCATCATGAATTCGGCGCGCCGCGTTGCCTTTTCTGCCATGATGCGATTTCCCATATCTTACACAACCTGGCACAGTCCGGCGATATTTGGCAGTCCCCGGGCTTGAACTGATCTAGCTATTGCAGCACCCGCAGTCCTACCGCAAAACGCTTCCAGCTGGCCACATAGGATGCGGCAGAGGCTGCGAGCTTTCGTGCGCCTTCGGCATCAATCTCGCGGATGATCTTTCCTGGCGCACCAACGACCAGTGAATTGTCAGGAATGACCCTGCCTTCAGGAATGAGGGAATTGGCGCCGATCAGGCAGTTCCTGCCAATCACGGCATGATTGAGAATTGTAGCGCCCATGCCGACAAGCGAATTATCGCCGATCAGGCAACCATGCAGAATGGCACTATGGCCAATGGTGCAATTGCTGCCGATGGTGAGCGGTGCTCCAATATCCGTGTGCAACACGCAGCCGTCTTGCACATTGCTGCCCTCACCCACTTCAATCCATTCATTGTCACCACGCAGCACGGCATTGAACCACACGCTTGCATTGTTCAGCAAGCGAACGCGACCCACGAGATCAGCCGAAGGGGCAACCCAACAACGTCCTTTACCCGGCAGTACCGGGACCACGCCATCGAGCGAATAAAGTGCCATCTCAGTCCTTAAGTGAAGCCAAACACCTGGGTAAGGATAAAGACACCTTGCAGAAAGCTCCAGAGCAAACCTGCGGCCAGGATGGGAACACCAGCCAGCGGCCTTTCAATCAGCCACCAGAAGGCATCGAGCAATATGATTGTCGGAGCTGCAATGACCACGGCCGCAACGCGGAACGGTGTCAGCAGGCTGGGGTAAGCATCAAACAGCGACAGCAGTTGCAGCTCTTCGTCGGTCGCCAGCTTCCAGACCGAGTTTGTGAGGCCTGATGACACAATGCCGACAGCCAGTGCCAACAGCCATGCCGCATGCATTTCCGCCATTGGCAACTCCCACAGGCAAGCTGTGCCGAAACGGCACAAGACATTTACACTGTGTTTGGAATTGCAAGTCCGGGGCCGGAAGAGCACCGGGCAGCCAATGGCACATCCAGCTTTCGTTGCCGTGCTTCACACCTTCATCGTCACCCCGGCGGAAGCCGGAGCCCAGGCTTTCAACACTTTGACCGTTGAAAGTCTGGTTTCCGGCCTTCGCCGGAATGACAGTCAGGAGTTGCGGTCCAATATGTGCCTACTCCAGGTCGAAGTCGAGGATCGCCATCGAGAAATTGTAGGAGAGTTCGCCGTCTTCCTCGTCACGGTAGATGACGCCGACAAATTCCTCGCCGACATAGACTTCGCCTGAGTCTTTTTTCTGCGGCCGGGCACGCACGGAAATGGTGGTGTTGTTGAACTTCTCACGGAAATATTTCGTGAGCTTTGCAATTTCTTCCGGCTTCATGGACCAACCCTTTTTATCAAAGAGTTGTCTAAACCTGTTCGGTATCACCCGCAACCGGATCAACCTGGTGGTCCATGGCACGCGCCGGCTCCTCACAACCGGCATAGCCGACAATTTTGGCGGGAACGCCGGCCACCGTGGTGTTGGGCGGAACATCATGCAGCACCACCGAGCAGGCGGCAACGCGCGAGCAGTGGCCGATTTCGATATTGCCGAGCACCTTGGCCCCTGCCCCGAGCAGCACGCCGTGGCGGATCTTGGGATGGCGGTCGCCGCTTTCCTTGCCGGTGCCGCCGAGCGTCACGCCCTGCATCATCGAGACGTTGTCTTCGATCACGCAGGTCTCGCCAATGACGATGTCATGGCCATGGTCGATCATGATGCCTTTGCCAATTTTGGCATTGGGGTTGATGTCGAGGGTCGAGATCATCGACGAACGGCTTTGCAGGTAGTAGGCAAAGTCCTTGCGGCCGGAGAGCCACAACCTGTGACCCATGCGATGGGTCTGCAACGCCTGGTAACCCTTGAAATAGAGCAGAGGGTCGAGATAGCGGTGGCAGGCCGGATCGCGGTCGAAGGTAGCCATCAGATCGGCCCTTGCGGCATGGCCAATCTCGGGCTCCGCATCAAGGGCATCGCTGAAGGCATTGATCACGGCATCAGCGCCGAGGTCGGCGTTGCCAAGCCGTTGTGCGAGGCGGTGGACCAACGCCATTTCAAACGAGTCATGGGCGAGGACCGCCGAATAGATCAGGCCGCCGAGTGCCGGTTCAAGGCGTACCGCTTCTTCGGCTTCGCGGCGCAACCGGTCCCAGACGGGATCGATTTTCTGGATCGTCTTGGTGTTGACATCACGGGCCATGGTTCACCTGTTGCTTGACGCGTTGACTGACTATTCCGCCGCAATCTTGATGTCATCGGGGATGTCATCATTGGCGGGAAATGCCGTTGCGGGATCGACGTTGGCTTTCTTTGCTGCCTTCATTGCGGCACGGCGCTCGCGGCGGCGGCGCCAGGACTGACGCCAAACCTCAGGTGCCGCCAGCAGCACGGGGGTGAGGATCAAAGTCAGCACTGTTGCCAGCAGAAGTCCGAAAACCATGGCGGTCGACAAATGCACCCACCAAGCGCTGGTCTGGCTCCCAATAAAAATGTGGCGGCTGAAGAAGTCGACGTTCAATTCGAACATCAACGGCATGAGGCCGAGCATGGCAGTAATCGACGTCAGCAACACTGGCCGCATGCGTTGGGCACAAGTGCGGACGGCCGCTTCAATCGGGTTCTGCCCCGCCTCGGAGAGGCGGTGAAAGGTGTCGATGAGCACGATCGAATGGCTCACCACGACTCCGCCCAGTGCGATGACACCAGTGCCTGTCATGATCATCGAGAAATACTGTCCCGTCACTTTCATGCCAAGCAACACACCAACCGTCGACATGACCACGGCTGAAAGCGTGATCATGACGTGGTAGAACGAGTTGTATTGCACGATCAGGATCATGAACATCATGAAGATCGAAGCCAGCATGGCGCGACCAAGGAAGGCCCCGAACTCATTCTGGTCCTCATCGCTGCCGCGGAAGCGGAAATTCACGCCGGTTGGCCAGCGTTCTCCTTCAATCCATTTCTGCAACTCATTGACCTTGTCGGTGGCAAAGGCACCGGGTGCCACATTGGCCTTCAGGAACACTGATGGCACGCCATCGAAGCGGTAGAGAACGTTGACCAGCGGCTTCACTTCCGAAGTCAGAAAGTTCGACATGGGGACAAGGCCCTGAGCCGTCGGCACCTTCATGTTCTCGATGGTCGTAATAGTGCGCTGGGCCTCGGGCAGGCGGACGCGGATATCAACTTCATCATCCGAGTCATCTGGCCGGAAGGAACCGACCTTGGCTCCTGTCGTTGCCAACTGCACAAGCGTACCAGCTGAGAGGATGTCGGCGCCAAAGCGGCCGGCTTCCTCGCGGTTGATTTTGAGTGACCACTCATAGCCCGGCAGCGGCAGTTCATCATCGAGATCGCGCAGGGCCTGGGCCGGTTCAGCGAGATGGGCCCGCATTTTTTTCGCCGCAGCCACGAGATCACCGCGATCAGCAGAGGTGATCTGCAATTTGATGTCTTTGCCGGTGGGCGGGCCGCCGGCAAGTTCGCGCACTTCAATGATGACGCCCGAAACATCAGCCACAGCGACCTCAAGTTGCGGCTTCAAAACTTTCCAAGGCGGGCGATGGCCGATGAGCTTGGGTTCAAGTTGCACTTGGCCAATGACGTCGGCCGGCACGTCTTGATCGCCCAGACCGCCGCC
>JANNFZ010000080.1:0-1541 GCA_031380375.1 Hyphomicrobiales bacterium | reverse complement strand
GGCAGCATCGGCAATCGTTATGGCGCTGCAAACGGCGATTTCGCGCAACAATGATGCCCTTGATCCCGCCGTGCTGACGGTGGGTGCGATCCACGGTGGCACGCTGGCCACCGCCATTCCCGAAACCGTGACCCTGAAAATTGGCCTGCGCACCACCAGCAAGCCGTCAGGCGACATTCTGATGCAACGCATCCCCGAGATCATTCATGGTCAGGCCGCCAGTTTTGGCTGCACGGCAAACCTCGATTTTGGTGACTGTATTGTTTATCCCGTGGGCATCAATGATGGCAACGCCACCGAGCAGGTCCGCGCCATCGCCATGGACCTCGGGCAGGACATGGCCAAGGTGGACCTCCGGGGACCGCTGATGTTCTCCGAGGATTTTGCCTTCATGCTTGAAGAGGTTCCGGGCTGTTATTTCGGCATCGGCAATGGCCCCGGAAAAAGCCTGCATGACCAGGGCTATGATTTCAACGATGACCTGCTGGTGCCTGGCACCGCCGTCTGGGCGCGACTTGTGGAAAAGGTTTTGGCACCTCGGTAAAAACCCGAAGGTGCAACAGATTGCCTCTACTCAAACAAATCAGAATGCGTCCCTGTCCGGTGAAGTGCCACCACTTCAAGATCATTGAGGTCATAGACGAGCAGCCAATCAGGTTCAATGTGACACTCGGAGAAACCCTTCAAATCGCCTGACAGCATATGGGGCCTGTTTTTCGGGGGAAGCTTGGTGTCGCCCATGAGAAGAGTTAGCACGTCATTGAGTCTCTTCATGGAGAGGCCGCGTTTCTCCATGCGCTTGTAGTCTTTCTTGAATTTTGTGCTGTATTCAAGCCGCCGCATGGATCAGCGCTTGGCACCCATTGATGCCGTGAACTCTTCGAGCGTATCAGCCTTGTGATACTGCTTTCGTTTTGAAGGCTTGCGAGCGTCCGCAAGCACCTTTGAAGTTTCCTTGTTTGGAATATGGAGAGACAGCGGAATTCCCCGTGCCTCCACAACTGCCCGGTAACTCATGTTGATGAAAGTGCTGTGGGATACGCCCAAGCGCTTGAGTATGCCTTCGGCATCCCGCTTTACCTTTGGTTCAATGCGTGCCCGAACGACGTCCGACTTGCTGATTGTTGTCATGGTGTGTTTCCGATTGTAGCTACAAAGTAGCACACCACCAACTTGTTCGCAAGATGAATTGCCGCACTTGTTGGTTCCGGGCGCGGCGGTCTGGGCACAGCTTGTGGAAAGACTTTGCAGCCACGGTAAACAAATAGTTTGTGAAAACCGATGGTGAGCCCGGCGGGTTTCGAACCCACGACCCTCTGATTAAAAGTCAGATGCTCTACCACTGAGCTACGGGCCCGACGTTGCAATCGGTGGCGCCCTCATAGGGGGCGACGCCACGAGGGTCAAGCAAGGCCACAGATAGATCTTGAACAAAAATGCCACAATTAAGGGTCTAATCACCGCCGTTTGGTAAGACCACGGGGAAACAGGCGGGGCGAAACGGCAGACATGACGGATTTGGCAATCATTGTGCTGGCGGC
>JANNFZ010000010.1:0-6452 GCA_031380375.1 Hyphomicrobiales bacterium | reverse complement strand
CCGAAGAAATCGAGCCGCACAGGTGCTCGCTGCCCGGGCGGATAGATGTCGATCAATCCGCCGCGCACCGCAAAATCACCAGGGTCCACCACCGTGCCGGTGCGTGAATAACCATTGTCAACGAGAAACACCTGCAATTCGCTGCCATTCACGCGATTTCCGGGGGCGGCCGCCCAGCTTGATTTTGCCACAGTCGCCGCCGCCATGGTCCGTTGCAGCATGGCGTTGACAGTGGTGAGAACCAAAAATGGGGTTGGCTGCGGGCTCGCGAGTGCAGCGAGCGTCGAGAGTCGTTCTGCCACCACATCACCGGAAGGTGAAACCCGGTCATAGGGCAGGCAGTCCCAGCCCGGAAAACGCAAGATGCGAAGTGTGCTATCGAAAAAGCCGAGTTGCTCGGAGGTGGCGGCCAACGCCGAGTCATCAACGCAAACAAGGACAATGCCGCGCTGGCCCGCCTCCTGCACCAATTGCGGGATGAGAAGTGCATCCAAACCGCCGGGCAGGCCCGACAGGATGGTGCGGCCCGGCACGGTCCAGCGGGAAGTGATACGGCTAAGCGCTGTCATGCGGGCCGAAACGCCAGGATGCCACGCAGGATCACGCCATCATGGGCAGCGGGCACCGCTGCCTGGCCCGTGGCATAAGCCATGAGATCCTGGTCCGGTACATCCATGAGACTTTCAAAAATCAGCAAATCCGCCGCCGTCATTGTCGGCAATTCCCGCACCGCATAGCCGCCCACGAGAATATCCATTTCCTTGATGCCCCGATGGCTGGCCCGCCACAGCAAACGCTTGCGCCATGTCTCGAGGGAAAGTTCCGCTGTCATGATCGCCATCGCTTAGCGCGCTTCCCGGCGAAATGGAATCATTTCGCAGAAAAGGATTCGCGCCAATCCAATATGTTGGAGCAAGTCATTGCCGCCAAACCGCTGCACACTTTGGCGGGACTTGTTCTAAGCGGCTTGGGCTTGCGCCGCAACTGACTTGCGCCCAAAAATGCCAGCCATGCGGCCCCATTTGCTCATACCACTTTTTGCCTCGGTCACAGCGCTCAAGGGCGTTGCTGAAAAGGTCGAGAAATTGCTCGCAAAACTGCTGCCCGGGCACCACGGCGAAGTCCGCATGGTGGACCTTTTATTGCACTTGCCATCCGATGTCATTGACCGCCGTTATCGGTGCAAGATCAATGAATTGCCTGAACAAGGTGTGGTGACAGTTGAAGTTAAGGTGGGCCGCCACAGGCCTCCACCCCGGGGGCAGTCTCGCCTGCCCTACCGGGTGGAGGTCCACGATGACACCGGCACGCTCAATCTCGTGTTCTTCAAAGTCTTCCCCGACCATTTGAAGCGCATCCTGCCGGAGGGCGAGACGCGCTTTGTCTCAGGCTCCATCGAATGGTTCCGGGCCGAGGCCCAGATGCCCCATCCCGATCACATCCTGACGGCCGAGGAATTTGCCACCATGCCGCTCCTCGAGGCGGTCTATCCCATGACGGCGGGGCTTTCGTCCAAGTTGCTGGCCAAGGCCATGACGGCCGTGCTGGCACGGGTTCCCAATATGCCGGAATGGCAGGACGCCGCATGGCTCGCCGGGAACAAGTGGCCGGATTTTCACACCGCCGTCAACGCCTGCCACGTACCGCAAAACCCCGATGCGGTATTGCCCGGAACACCGGCCCGCCAGCGCCTTGCATACGATGAATTGTTGGCCAACCAATTGGCGCTGATGCTCGTGCGCAAAGCCATGAAACGGGCCTCAGGCCGCAGCCTCACGGGCGATGGGACGTTGCGCCAAAAGATCATCCAAGGCCTGCCCTATGCGCTCACTCATGCGCAGACCTTGGCCTGTGAGGAGATCCTGCATGACATGGCAGCAGCCCAACGCATGATCCGCCTGCTGCAGGGTGATGTGGGATCAGGCAAAACCGTGGTCGCGTTGTTGGCACTGGCCACGGCTGTTGAAGCAGGCGCACAAGGTGCGCTGATGGTGCCTACAGAAGTTCTGGCGCGCCAGCACCTGACAACTCTCACACAACTTGGTTCGGCTGCCGGATTGCGTGCTGCAATCCTCACAGGCCGCGAGAAAGGCAAGTCAAGGGACGACATTCTCGCCGCCTTGAAAGCCGGTACCATTGATATTCTCATCGGCACCCATGCCCTGTTCCAGGATGATGTGGAATTCCGTGATCTTGGCCTTGTGGTGATCGACGAACAGCATAGGTTCGGCGTGCACCAGCGGCTGGCGTTGCAGGCAAGGGCGCAAGCCACGCCCGATCTTCTTGTGATGACGGCAACGCCGATCCCGCGCACCCTGGCGCTCACCGTCTATGGTGACATGGATGTCTCGAAACTTGCGGAAAAGCCGCCAGGCCGATTGCCCGTTGATACCCGGGTGTTGCCGCTGGACCGGCTGAATGAAGTTGTCGATGGCTTGCGCCGCAGCATGCCGCAGGGCATTCGCGCCTATTGGGTCTGTCCACTGGTGGAAGAAAGTGAATTGGTGGACATGGCGGCCGCCGAGGATCGGTATGCTGCTCTTTCGAAACTCTTTCCGGGCCAGGTTGGCCTCGTCCATGGCCGGTTGAAGCCTGCGCAAAAAGACAAGGTCATGGCTGATTTCAAATCCGGTGCATTGTCTATGCTGGTTTCCACAACCGTCATCGAAGTCGGCGTTGATGTGCCCGAGGCCGCCATCATGGTAATCGAGAATGCCGAGCGTTTCGGCCTTTCGCAATTGCACCAGTTGCGCGGTCGGGTGGGGCGTGGCCGGGCCAAGTCCAGTTGCCTCTTGCTCTACCAGGAACCTCTTGGCGAAACAGCCAAGGCCCGCCTCCAGATCATGCGCGAAACAGAGGATGGCTTCCGCATCGCCGAGGAGGATTTGCGCCTGCGCGGGGCTGGCGAAATGCTTGGAACGCAACAATCGGGCCTTCCGGTTTTTCGCCTCGCCGATCTCGCCGTCCACGGCGAACTGTTGGCTGCTGCCCGCGATGATGCCAGCTTGATCCTGCAGCGCGATCCGGCATTGGCAACGCCACGCGGCGATGCGCTTCGCCATTTGCTCTATCTGTTTGAAAGGGAAGAAGCTGTGCGCCTGCTGTCATCGGGCTGAGCCGCGTTCAATGCAACGGGCCAGCCTGTTTGATTTCATCGGACATGGTCAGGGGCTTGTCCGGGAAAACGAGGCCCATGGAGATGACCAGCTTCAGGCCATCCTCGACGCTCATGCCCAGAATTTTAACGTCCTTCTTGTCGACAAAAAAGACATAGCCCGATGTCGGGTTTGGCGTTGTCGAAACATAGATCGCATACATGTCGCGGCCCCGTTCCAGACCCACATCACCGCCATCCATCTCGCGCGAGACAAAGGCAATGGACCAGGCATCGCGGCGCGGCCATTCCACCAGGCAGACATGCCGGAAAGTGGCCCCCTTCTCCGAAAAGATCGTTTCGAAGATCTGTTTTGAACCCTTGTAGATCGAGCGCACAACAGGCGTACGATCAAGCAGGCTGTCCCACCAGCCGATCAATGTGCGGCCCACCAGATTTGCCGCCAGTGCCCCGACAAAGATAATGATCAGGAAGGAAAAGACCAGCCCCGTGCCCGGCACCTTGAAGGGCAGGTATTTGTCGGGGTTGTATATGTCCGGCACCAAAGGTTTCACAAAATCATCGAAAATGCGAATGAACCACAGCGTCACCCAAACCGTGATGGCGGCGGGTGCAATGATGACAATGCCGGTGAAGAAATAGGTGCGGATGCGCGACAGGAACCTGCCCCGCGTTTCAACAGGCGTTGGGTCTGGCATGCGTTGATCCGACATGCTTCTGTGATTGCATCAAACCGCGGCTTCGTGCAAGCAGCGGCGAAATGCGGATCGGCAAGTATATTTATCTAAGCATCGGATGGATTTGCGTGGGTCTTGGCGGGCTTGGCGTAATCATGCCTGTCCTGCCGACAACACCTTTCCTGCTCGTGGCGGTTTGGGCCTTCAGCCGTTCCTCGCCGGAACTTGCCGCAAAAATCCGCAGCCACCCGACTTTCGGGCCAATCATCCGCAACTGGCAGGACCATGGCGTCATTCCGGTCTATGCAAAAGTTCTGGCAATCGCAATGATGGCGGGCGCGGGCATCTACCTGATCGCCTACAGCCCTGCTCCCGATTGGGTGGCCTATTTGTCTGCGGCGGTCATGGCAACAGTCGGCATCTATTTGGTCACCAGGCCGTCACAGCCCAGGACTTAGTCCTTCGCCAAACTCGCTGGATACTGGTCGGCATAGACACGTGCCCGCGCCTCTGCTTCAAGCCGTACATCCTCATCAAGCGTGTAGCGCAATTGCTGATAGCGCTCAATGATTGCCTGGTCCTCGGCCGGACGGGCGGTTTCGGCGGCCAGCGTGTACCACATGAGTGCCCGCGTCTGGTCCTTCTTCACGGCCGTTCCGTTCCAATAGAGACTGCCGAGATAGGCCTGTGCCGCAGGATGGCGCTTGCGCGCCGCCGCTGTCAGCCATTTCAGGCCCTGCTGCGGGTTCTTCTTCACACCCTGCCCCGTGATGTTCATGACACCCAGGGCATAGTGCGCCGCTGGATGGCCATAGGTCGAGGCGATGCGAAGGTAAATGCGCGCCGCCCGCGCCGGATCGGCCTTGATGTCCGCCGACGGAATACCAACCCGCAAATAGTTCGCCAAGTGCAGTTGACTGTCCACGGCGATGCGCAGGCGCTTGCCGTCAGGTTCGTCGGGATCATAGTTTTCGGCAACCCGCTGGTAGTAGGAATAGGCAACGGCGGGATCACGCTGCACGCCACGGCCGAGGCGGTGCATATGGCCCAGATACCAGTCGGCGACGGCATTGCCTGCTTCCGATTCCCGCCGGAACAGCCTGAGCGCCTTGCCATAGTCACCGTTGTTATAAGCTTTGCGGGCCTTCTTCAGGTCATCGGTCCAGAACGGAATGATATCGAGCGACGGCAGCTTGATGTCCGGAGCCGGCAGATAGCGGAAAAAGAAGCTGCGCTTTGATTCCTCGGGAACGTCTTGGGCCCGCGCAATGCCGGCGCTCAACAGCATGGCCACCGCCAACAGCAGCATGGACAACATGCTTCTGCCGACGCGTGGCGCTTTTGCGCAATCAAATGTCGGCGTAGCAGACACCTTCAGCAGAACCTCCGGGATGGGTGAGAGCGCCCGCAAAGGCGGGGCCAACGAGTTGGGCATATTTCCACAATGAGCCGGAACCGTAGCCATGTTCGCGCGGTTTCCAGGCTTTTTTGCGATTTGCGAAATCAGCTTCGCTGACATCGCAGGTAAGGGTGCCTTCAACGGCATCAAGATGGATCATGTCGCCGTCTTTCAGAAGGCCGATGGGACCGCCGACTTGCGCCTCCGGCCCCACATGACCGACACAGAAGCCACGCGTTGCACCCGAGAAGCGGCCATCGGTAATAAGCGCCACCTTGTCGCCCATGCCCTGGCCATAAAGTGCCGCCGTCGTCGACAGCATCTCGCGCATGCCCGGGCCGCCGCGCGGTCCCTCGTAGCGGATGACAATGACATCACCTTCCTTGTATTGCTTTTTCTGCACAGCTTCGAAGCATGCTTCTTCGGTATCAAAGCAGCGGGCTGGCCCGGAGAACTTGAGGTTCTTCATGCCCGCGACCTTCACGATGGCACCATCCGGCGCCAAATTGCCGCGAAGGACGACGACGCCACCCGTTTTGGTGATAGGCTTGTCGGCGGGATAAACCACATCCTGGTCCGGGTTCCATTTCACACTTGCCATGTTCTCGGCGATGGTGCGGCCAGTCACCGTCATGCAGTCGCCGTGCAGGAAACCGTGGTCGAGCAGCGTCTTCATCAGCAACGGAATGCCGCCTGCCTCGAACATGTCTTTCGCCACATATTTGCCGCCCGGTTTCAGGTCGGCGATATAAGGTGTCTTCTTGAAGATTTCGGCAACGTCGAAGAGATCGAACTTGATTCCCGCCTCATGCGCGATAGCCGGAAGATGCAAGGCCGCGTTTGTCGAACCACCGGATGCCGCCACAACGGTCGCCGCATTTTCCAGTGCCTTCAGCGTGACGATGTCACGGGGGCGGATATTGCGGGCCACAAGCTCCATGACCTTTTCGCCGGATGTGAACGAAAAGGTGTCGCGGATTTCGTAAGGTGCCGGTGCACCGCAGGAATAGGGAAGTGCAAGACCAATTGCCTCGGCGACCGTCGCCATGGTGTTGGCTGTGAACTGCGCGCCACAGGAACCAGCTGACGGACAGGCGACTTGCTCCAGTGTATTCAGATCTTCATCTGACATGTCACCGACGGAATGCCTGCCCACAGCTTCAAATACATCCTGCACGGTGACGGGCTTGCCCTTGAAGGTGCCTGGCAGGATCGACCCGCCATAAATGAACACCGAAGGCACATTGAGCCTGAGCATTGC
>JANNFZ010000561.1:0-3211 GCA_031380375.1 Hyphomicrobiales bacterium | reverse complement strand
CATTTCCGTGCCGCTGCCGGGAATTTGCGTGCCACTGCCGCCATTCATCATTTCGAGCAGATCAATGCCAAAAATGAATTTCAGCGCCAGATAGGCGATGACCAGCATGACAATGGTCTTGATCGACAGGCCGCCACGGCCACCACCCATCGGAATGTTAAACCGGCCGCCGCCGCCGCCGCCGGGCATTCCGAATCCGCCGCCACCACCGCCCTGGCCGCGACGGTCTTCCACATTGTCGCTGGGTTTTTCATTGTCGAGACGCATGATGAACTCCTCATTCCCCCGCAAAAGTCGCGGCACATCATTGGTTCGGGAATTTGGCGTTTGCGACCCGGAATTGCAAGGTCATTTGCAGCGCTGCAGCAATCCGCTAGAAGGCCCGGCGATGACTGACACTTTGACCATCGCGCTGGCCCAGCTCAATCCAACCGTGGGTGCCATTGCCGCCAATCTCGCGAAGGCACGCAGCACCATCGCGGCACACGCCCATTGCGACCTCGTGTTGTTTCCGGAGCTCTACATCTCCGGCTATCCGCCGGAAGACCTGGTATTGCGCGGCTCATTTGTTGCGGCCTGCAAAATTGCTTGCGAGGAACTGGCCCGCGAATTCGCCGACGGCCCCGCCATCCTCATCGGCCTGCCGTGGCGCGAAGGTGCTGCCTTGCACAATTCCGTGGCGCTTCTGAATGGCGGTCGCATTGAAACTGTGCGCCACAAATTTGACCTGCCGAACTATGGCGTGTTCGATGAAAAGCGGGTTTTTCAGCCAGGACCCGCCCCTGGTCCCGTCGTGGTCAAGGGTGTTCGCATCGGCGTTCCGGTCTGCGAGGATATCTGGACCGAGGAGACCTGCGAAACACTTGCCGAAACCGGTGCCGAAATCCTGCTTGTGCCCAACGGCTCGCCGTTTGAAGGCAACAAGGACGACGTGCGGCTCAATCTCGTGGTGGCCCGCGTCACCGAAACCGGATTGCCGCTCGGCTATTTGAACCAAATCGGCGGGCAGGATGAACTCGTCTTCGATGGCGCATCCTTTGTGTTGAATGCCGACCGTTCGCTCGCCTTGCAAATGCCGATGTTCGAGGAAGCCGTCGCCGTCACCACATGGCGGCGCGGACCATCGGGCTGGCACATGGACAACGGCGAAATTGCGCGCCTGCCGGAACGCCAGGAAGAAACCTGGAAAGCCTGCGTGCTCGGCCTTCGCGACTATGTTTTGAAGAACCGCTTTCCCGGCGTGGTGCTCGGCATGTCGGGCGGCATTGACTCCGCCGTCGTCGCCACCATGGCCGTCGATGCGCTGGGTGCCGACAAGGTGCATTGCGTCATGCTGCCTTATGCCTATACGAGCCGCGACAGTTTGGCGGACGCCGAGACTTGCGCCAAAGCCTTGGGTGTTCGCTATGATGTAGTGCCGATCAAGGGACCCGTCGAAGGATTTCTTGCAGCCCTTGGCCCTATGTTCGAAGGCCGCAAGGCCGACATCACCGAGGAAAACATCCAGTCGCGAACCCGCGGCGTGGTGCTCATGGCAATTTCCAACAAGATGGGATCGATGGTGCTGACCACCGGCAACAAGAGCGAAATGAGTGTCGGCTACGCCACCCTCTATGGCGACATGAACGGCGGTTTCAATCCGATCAAGGATGTCTATAAAACCGAAGTCTATCGCCTCGCCGCCTGGCGCAACACGCAAGGTCATGTGATTCCCGAGCGCATTATCACCAAGGCACCGACGGCGGAATTGCGCGAGAACCAGAAGGACCAGGATTCGCTGCCGCCCTATGAGGTGCTGGACGATATCCTTGATGGTCTCGTGGAACGTGAGCAATCCGTGACAGAGATCGTGTCGCGCGGCCACAACGTGGCGCTGGTCAAGCGCGTGCAGCACATGCTTTATGTGGCGGAATACAAACGGCGGCAAGCAGCACCGGGCGTCAAGATCACACGGCGCAATTTCGGCCGCGACCGCCGCTATCCCATCACCAATGGGTTTCGCGATCCAGCACAGTAGTCAGCAGTATTGCTCCACGGATTTTTGCTGCTCGTCGGAATAGCGGTGGCCTTGGGCAAAGCCGGCGGGCAGGATGGCCTTGATGTCGCCCAAATCCTGCGCCGAAAGCTTGATATCCACTGCCGACACATTTTCCGCGAGATGTTCTGCCGAGCGCGTGCCGGGAATGGCAATCACATGCTCGCCCTTGTGCATGACCCAGGCCAGCGCCAGCGCTGATGGTGACCAGCCCTTCGCCTTTGCATAAGCCTTGAAGCGCTCGACATGAACCATGTTGTAGGCGTGGTTGGCTTCCGCGAAGCGCGGCATCAGCCGGCGGAATTCATCGGTGAAGTCTTTCGGCTCGAGCACCACGTTGCTGAGCACGCCACGGGCCAGCGGTGAAAACGCCACGAAAGCCGTGCCCATTCTTTGGCAGGCATCAAGCATTCCAAGTTCAGGCAACCGCGTCCACAGGGAATATTCGCTCTGCACGGCACGCACATGATGAATCTTCGAAGCGCGCTCCAGCGATGACGGCGAAATCTCCGAATAGCCGATGCCGCCGATCTTGCCTTCATTTACAAAACCCGCAAGGGTTTCGGTGACCGTCTCGATCGGGATCGATTGGTCGCGGCGGTGAATGTAATAGAGGTCAATGTGATCGACGCCGAGGCGGCGAAGCGAGCCCTCAACGCATTCGCGCAAAAAAGTGGCTTCGTTTGAAATGCCCCTGGGATCGATGCGGAAGCCACCTTTGGTGCCGATGGAAAAGCGCTTCTTGGCGGCGGGGTTTTTCCGGAAATAGGCACCGATCACTTCTTCCGAAATGTGCGGCCCATAAATCAACGCCGTGTCGATGTGGGTGACGCCAAGGTCAAGGCACTTGTCGAGGGTGCGGTGGCTGGTTTCGACATCGGTTGGTCCGAATATGCCGCCAAAACTCATGGCCCCAAAACCCATTTCACCCACCATGGGGCCGTCTTTTCCCAATTGCCGCTGCTTCATGTCCTGTCCTCGTTATGCACGAGATAGCAGAAACCGGTGCTGTTCTCCATTCTTGACGCATGTGCCTGACGCGGGCTACCCCACGCGCATGACAATTGTCCGCTTTGCCCCCTCGCCCACAGGCCGCATCCATATCGGCAATGCCCGCACGGCTATTTTGAATTGGCTGTTTGCGCAGAAATCCGGCGGGCAATTCATCCTGCGCTA
>JANNFZ010000534.1:0-2751 GCA_031380375.1 Hyphomicrobiales bacterium | reverse complement strand
TGTCGGAATGGTGTCGGGATCCTCGCCGGGCAGACCCTGGGCGCGAAGCTTCGTCGACGCCGGACCCGGTGAGAAAGCGTTAACGCGAACCGGCGTCGTTTCCATTTCCGCCGCGTAGGTTCTCATCAAGGCCTCAAGGGCTGCCCTGGGAATTGAATAATTGCCCCAATAGGCAAAGCATTTGTAGGAAAGGCCCGAGGTGATGAAAACCACGCGGCCATGATCGGCGGCGCGGAGCAGCGGATCGAGCGAGCGGATGAGCCGGAAGTTGGCGTTGAGTGTGATGTCCAGCGCCTCGCTCCAGGCCTTGGGTTCAAGATGGGCCAGCGGCGTGAGCTTGCCCAGGATTCCGGCGTTGCCGATGAAGACATCGAGTTTTTGCCAACGCTCGAAGATGGCACCACCGAGGCGGTCGATGGCTTCCATATCGCGGATGTCCATTGGCACGAGTGTCGCCGAACTGCCAACGGCTTTCACGGCATCATCAAGTTCTTCAAGCCCGCCTCGTGTCCGGGCCGTGGCAACGATGTGGGCACCGGCCTTGGCGAGATGAATGGCCGTTGCAAAACCGAGCCCCCGCGAGGCTCCGGTGACAAGTGCTACCTTGCCAAGAAGCGGCTTTGGCACCCTTGTCAGCCCGCTTCGGCGAGCAGCGACAATTGCTGCTTGGCGCTTTCGCCAATCACATCGGTGAGGCGTGTCGGATACTCGCCGGTGAAGCAATGATCGGTGAATTGCGGTTGTGCTGCGTTGCGGGCGGTGTGGCCTGTGGCGCGATAGACACCATCGACGGAAATGAAGGCCAGCGACGTGACGCCGATGAATTCCCGCATTTCGCCAAGCGAGTGGGTGGCGGCGAGCAGCGATTTCACTTCCGGCGTGTCGATGCCGTAATAATCGGGAAAACGGATCGGCGGGCTGGCGATCCGCATATGCACTTCGGCAGCACCTGCCTCATACATCATGCGCACTATCTTGACCGATGTGGTGCCGCGCACCACCGAGTCGTCGATCAGCACAATCTTTTTTCCGGCGATGACGGCGCGGTTGGCATTGTGCTTGAGTTTTACACCGAGCGAACGGATGGATTGTGTTGGCTCGATGAAGGTGCGGCCGACATAGTGGTTGCGGATGATGCCGAGTTCGAAAGGCAGGCCCAATTGTTGCGCATAGCCCAGGGCAGCAGGTACACCTGAATCAGGGATGGGCACGACAACATCGACATCGGCCGGCGCCTCCCTGGCCAGTTCGCGGCCGAGTTTCTTGCGCACGTCGTAAACCGAGCGGCCGCCCAGAATGGAATCCGGCCGTGAAAAATAAATATACTCGAAGATGCATGGTCGGGCCTGCTGGCGCGGGAAGGGCCAGTGGCTTTCAATGCCTTCATCCGAAATCACGACCACTTCGCCATTTTCAATCTCGCGCACGAATGTAGCGCCGATGATATCGAGCGCACAGGTTTCCGAACACAGGATATAGGCACCGTCGAGTTTGCCCAGCATCAAAGGGCGAATGCCCAGGGGATCGCGGGCGCCGATCAGTTTTTTGTTGGTGAGGGCGACGAGGGCATAGGCACCCTCCAATTGGCGCAGTGCCTCGGTGTAACGCTCAATCAGGCGCGGGCGCTGTGAACGCGCCACCAAATGCAAAATGACTTCGGTGTCGGAGGTGGATTGGCAAATGGCACCTTGAGAAACCAGTTCGCGGCGCAGTGACAGGCCATTGGTGAGGTTGCCGTTGTGGGCAACCGCAAGGCCACCGGTTGCCAGTTCGGCAAAGAGCGGTTGCACATTGCGCAGAATTGTTTCGCCAGTGGTGGAATAGCGGGTGTGGCCAAGCGCTGCGGTGCCTTTCAGGCGATCAATCACTGACTGCTTGGAAAAATTGTCACCAACGAGGCCCATGCGCCGCTCGGCGTGATAGCGGCCACCATCAAAGGTGACGATGCCTGCGGCTTCCTGGCCCCGGTGCTGCAGGGCGTGCAGGCCAAGGGCTGTGAGGGCTGCGGCATCGGCGTGGCCGAAGATTCCAAATACACCGCACTCCTCGCGCAGTGTGTCGCCATCGAGGTCGAAGGTCACAGTCATGCTACTGGCCCGTAGCCGTGCCTTCGGCGGGGGCTGCGGGTGGTTCAACGGCGGGTGCTGCCGGTGGATTGCCGATGACATTGTTGGAAAGCGTTTCGGCAATATCCGGCGGCATCAGAGCGACGAGCGTGGAACTTACCGACTGGATAATCGGCAGCGATTGCGCGTTGCGGATCCAGTCTTCCTGCTTTTCGGGCGGCAGCAGCCAACCATAGAAAAGATAGGCGATGGCGACGAGCACGAGGCCCCGGCCCAAGCCATAGACGAAACCCAAGGTGCGGTCGAAAGCGCCGGCGGAGGAATCCACAACCGAATCCGAAATTTTCACGCTGACCACTGAAACGAAGATCAGCACCAGGATAAAAGCAATGCCGGCAACGGCGGCTTTGGCCACCGTTGGGTTGTTCACGTAGGGCTGGACGAGTTCCACCAGCTTTGGCTGCTGGAAGGCGAAATAGGCGGCAACCGCCGCTATGCCCCAGGCGACGAGCGAGAGGACTTCGCGGGTGAAGCCGCGCATGAGGGCCAGCAGGCCGGAAATCAGCATGATGCCGATGAGAACAAGATCAAGAATCTGAAAAGGCATGGGCTCCGCTGTCCGACAAAAAAATCTGCCCCTTTATACGGGGCTTGCTTCTGCCGTGCTACGCGATTCTGCGCAAGC
>JANNFZ010000517.1:0-10132 GCA_031380375.1 Hyphomicrobiales bacterium | reverse complement strand
AGACGTTGGTCGCAATGCCTTTGGTCCCCACAAGTTCGCGAAGAACATCCTGGCTTTGCATCATGGTGTTGGGGCGCGGTTTGATGGCTCCATAACGCCTGGCATCAGTCTTGAAATAAGTCGTGCCGTCTTCCGGAAAATAGACTTTGCCATTCTTGCCGTGCGGACGAAGGAACTTTCCGGCGTGATAGCTTCCGGCGTAGGTGATAGTGTCAAGACCAAGAGACCTGAACTGCGCGGCAGCATTGCCCACGCCTACCTCGGCGAGATCCCATGCATAGGTGTAGATCGCCCTATAGCTCATCCCGACGTTCCATCGGCAAACCAGCCTTCCTTGAGATAGTGCATGTACTCAAAAATCGTATTGTATTTGCGGACGAAAACCACCTCAAGAAAATCACCAACCACGAATGGCGGGATAATGATTTCAACGCCTGGCGCCGCCAGATGCGGCTCCAGTGTGTCCACGCGAAATGCGATGTGTGGGTTCTTTTTTATTGCCTCTGGCACGGAGCTGTCTGTTTCGTAACGAAGGAATTCAATTTGCTCGGGATGATCGTGCGGGTTTGTCACCCAAACACGGCTTTGCTCGACCCAATTCTCATTCGGCTGTTTCACTGTTGTTGTAATGCCGACATGGTCAAATACCAACATGGACGAAACTCCGGAATTGCCAGGCAGGGTGGCGGCCTGAACCGCCACCCCGGCCATTCAAATGCGCTTGGCAATCTCTTCGACGTTCACGGCCTTGTAGGCATCCGACAAAGCATAGCCATCGGCATCGGCCTTGACCTTTGCGGCATCAAAGCTGTTGGCCACGTCGATGTAGTCGTTCTTCACAACGTCCTCAACCTTGAAGTCACCTGTGATCTGACCGATCGCGCGGCCGGTGTCGAAGAAGAGCTGCCAGCTGTCCAGCAGATGATAGCCCCACTTCTTGCGTTCATCCATGCGGCCACCGAAGACATTCGCAAGCTGCATCATGGATTCCACGGCTACATCAGGCGTCATCTGAGAACCCAATCCGGGGAACTGTTCCATGACGATCTGTGTCGCGGCACGCGGATTGAGCTTGCCAAACTCAAGACCAGCGGCCCATCCTTGGAAGTAGCGTCCATAGACATCCGTCATTGCCGCGTCTTCAAAGTCTGCCTTGCGGATGACAAAGCTGTTGGCAGGCAGTTTGGAGAAGTCGCGGCCCAGAATGTAGTCAAAGTCCAGTCCCTGGCCCTTCCATTGTGCACGAAGTCCCTCCCAGGCCAAGGCGGCATCGCCCTTGCCTTCCTTGAGCACTGTACCCCAAGCCGGCCAACCGCCCTCGACATATTTGACCTTGCTGATGTCCACTCCTGCAGCCTTGAGCATGGGATCGCAAATTGCCTGCCACCCCGCACTTCCAAGCACCACAGTCTTGCCTTCCAGGGCTTTCAGGTTTTCCGGTTTTTCTCCCTTGCGGAAGGCAAAATCAAATACGTCAGTGCCCCCCATATGGAATACCGAAACAAGTGGCATGCCCTGTGAGAGTCCCAGGGAAAACACACCCGGCGACGGAAATCCAACGTCTGCCTGCTTCTGGTCAACAAGTTTGACTGTTGCCGTTGCATCTGACGGTCCGGGCTCCAGTGTGGTTTCGATGTCGCCAAAATATCCAAACTTCTTTGCCACCCAGTATGGATAGTCATCAAGAACTTCCACGGAGCCGCGGGGACTGACCCAGCGGATTGTGGTTGCTGCACCGGCCTGCTGGCTTCCGGCAATACTGCCAATGGCAGTTGCTGAAACGCCTGCAGCTGCCAATGTCAACAACCGGCGGCGGCCCATCTTCATGTTTCCAATCATCGTTCGTTCCTCCTCTGTTGTTTGCATAATTCTTCCCGGGTTGCAGTTGTTTGCATAAAACCCTTCCCGGCTCAGGTTTCCCAACTGGCCCATTTCTTTCCGAACCAGAAGAAAAAGACGTAAATCGAAATGCCGATGATCGCGAGGATCAGAATAACCGCGAAAAACTGTGGCATGCGTATCAGCGCGGAATAATAGGTCAACCTGTTGCCAAGACCTTCAGCACCGCCAACCATCTCCGCTCCGACCGTGGTCAGAAGACCAAAGATCGAACCTACCATCAATCCGACAATGATCATCGGCATGGCCATCGGAATGCGGATCTTTGTGAAAATCTGGAACGTGCTCGCCCCAAACGACCTCGCGAGCGCGATCTTTGCAAGATCAACCCGGCGAAAACCGGTGGCAGAATTGATCATCACCATGGGCCCGCTGGCCAGAGCCACGGCGATGATCCTTGGCTCACTGCCAAATCCAAACCGGAGAATAAGCAATGGCACAAGCGCCAGCATCGGTGTGGTGACGAGCAGAAGAATATAGGGTGTCACAACTTTTTCGACGAAGGGAAACTGCGTGATGACGGCAGCGAGAACAAAACCAATCGAGCCACCAATGGCAAAGCCCACGAGCAGTTCATAGATCGTGATCAGAAAATGCGGCCAGATGTTCGGCCATTCCGTAAACAAGGCGCTTACAATCAAGCTGGGCTTTGGAAAAACATAGTGTGGAACCTTGAATAGATGGAGATAGAGCTCAGTCCCGCAGACGATGAACACCGCAACCAGGGCAATCACAATGACTTCGAGTGTGGTGCGCGCACCACCTGTGCCGAATGACATGGCGCTGAGCCCGGCACCGCCTGTCGCCGCCGGCTTCTTGTTGAACTCCGGGATCTTCTCCATGTCAGCTCTCACACGATCTCAAGTCCGGCCTGTTTGCCGCCGCCATGTTCAATGCGCGACTTCACATGCAAAACCCGTTCAATGAAATCCGGCCGGGTCTGAATGTCAACGCTGCGCGGCCTTGGGATGTCGACATTGTAAATTTCGGCGATCCTGCCTGGGCGCGCTGACATCACCGCAACCCGGTCGGCAAGAAAGATCGCCTCGGTGATCGAGTGTGTGACGAAACAGATCGTCTTGCCCGTCTCCATCCAGATCTCCTGGATCAGCAGGTTCATCTCATCGCGGGTGAAAGCGTCGAGCGCACCGAACGGTTCATCCATAAGCAACACGGAGGGGTCAACGGAAAGGCTGCGCACAATCGAGGCCCGCTGCTGCATGCCGCCTGAAAGTTCGCGCGGAAACTTGGATTCGAAACCGGAAAGACCAACCCGATCAATAAGTTTTTTCATCCGCGCATGGTCGGGTTTCGTGCGCTTGATTTCGAACGGCAGTTCAATGTTTTTTTGCAGGTTGCGCCAAGGCAGGAGATTGGCGTCCTGGAAGATCATGGCAATCTGCGGATTTGGCCTTGTGATGGTTTCCGCACCAAGGGTGATCTGTCCACTGCTCAAATCATGCAAACCTGCCATTGACCAAAGCAGGGTGGTCTTGCCGCAACCCGATGGACCAAGAATGCACAGAAATTCCCCTTCACGCACATCCAGTGAAACACTGTCGAGCGCATGAACATTTCCGCTTTTGGTCTGATAGAATTTCGACGCGCCGCGAACTTCCATCTTGTTGGCAACTTGCGCCTTGACTGCGCTCAAACTGCTTTTTTTTGTGTCTACAGCCATAAAATTCATCTTGCCACACAAACGCATTGCACTATCCAATTGTGAAACGATATTACGCGGTACCAGCAAACGCAAGAGCCAGTTCGAGAGCCAAGGCGATCCATTCGTGACAGAAAAAGTGTATTTAATTGTTTTAGTTCAATGCGTTGTTGTGTATTTTGAGTTTTCTCGTCATTGTCGCACGAATATTTTTGCGTCAGCGGATCACTTGCAAGTTCACCAAAATCGTGTAATTTTATTTCAGAGTTAGATTGAAAGACCGGGCCTGATCGGCAATGCATACAAAGAGGAAGATTCAATGGCAGCCGACCGAAAGTCACTAACCAAAGCCAAGCGCGCTGCAACGATTGACATTGTTTCAAGACTGCAACGCGTTGAACCGCAATTATCGCAGGCCGAGCGGCGGGTGGCGGCGGTTGTGGCGGAGGATTTCGAAGGCGCAACACGCATGACAATTTCGGAACTGGCGGCGCGTTCCGATGTGAGCCAGCCGAGTGTGACACGATTCTGCCGCTCCATGGGTTGTCGGTCATTTTCAGAATTCAAGATAAGCCTTGCAACAACTTTGACTGTCGCCGCGGCCTATCTGAAGTCAGACAGGGTTTTTGAAGATGATGCAGGACAACTGGCACACACGATCATGTTGCGCGCGGCGGGTGCGATCCGTGAATGTCTCGATCAGATTGACACTTCTCTGATCACACGCACGATCGAAGCTCTTGCGGCTAGCCACCGCATTGATCTTTACGGTCAAGGTGGGGGTTCTGCGGCGATGATTGAAGACGCAAAACTCCGGCTGTTCCGGCTTGGAATTCCTGTTGCTGCCTATACCGATGGACAACAGCAAAGGATGTCCGCGTCAACGCTCCAGCCGGGAGACAGTGTTTTGGCAATTTCAAACAGCGGACGCTCAAAACCTGTTGTGGAAGCAGTCGAGATTGCCCGTTCTTTCGGCGCCGTGACGATAGCAATCACACGCCCCGGAACACCGCTTGCCGATGCCGCCGACATTGTTATCGCCGTTACAATTACTGAAGGCCCCGACATTACCGTACCAACTCCATCGCGCTACGCGCACATGGCATTGGTTGACACGCTTGCCACAGGAGTAGCCAAGAAACTGGACGGCCGTGCCCGTGAATCGCTGCGGCGCGTGCGTTACACACTGGCGCGCATTGGAACGGCAATCCCGACTCCATCAACGGACCCAACACCCGTCATGCTGCAAGATACTTCGGAGGACTAAACCATGTCGCGCTATGACTCCGTTTTGCGCAACGCGCAGATACATGATGGTGCTGGCTCTGCTGCCTGGATTGGTGACCTGGCTGTTGATGGAGAACGGATTGCTGCTGTTGAGAGAACCGCCATTATCCCCATTGGAGCCGGTAACGAGGAAGTTGATGCAACGGGCCTTGCCATCGCCCCAGGCTTCATCGATTCGCACACACATGACGACCGCATCGTGCTTGATGCACCAGACATGACACCCAAGATCAGCCAGGGAGTCACAACTGTCGTCGTTGGCAATTGCGGTATTTCACTGGCACCCGTGACATTCTCCCATGACCCGCCAGCGCCCATGAATCTGCTCGGCGGACGTGAGGCCTACCAATTTCCGACTTTTGCAGCCTATGCTGCAGCAATCAAAAAAACTGTTCCAGCAGTCAACGTTGCCTGTCTGGTGGGCCATTCGGCCCTCCGACTTGCCGTAATGTCCGATACTGCGCGGAAAGCGGACCCCAAAGAAATCGCAGCAATGTGCGCCCATGCCATCGAAGCAATGAGCCATGGTGCGGCCGGATTCTCGACCGGTCTGTTCTACCCCACCAACAGTGCGGCAGATGAAGACGAGGTCAGCCTGATAGCCGGTGAATTTGCAAAGCACGGCGGCATCTACGCGACCCACATGCGCGACGAATTTGACCGGGTACTTGACAGCATCGACGAAACCATACGCACAGCGGCGGCAGCCAGGATTCCAGTCGTGGTGTCGCACCACAAGTGCGCGGGGCCTGCGAATTGGGGGCGAACACGCGAAACATTGCCCCGGCTCGAAATGGCAGCCAGGCGGCAGCCTGTGAATCTCGATGTCTATCCCTATGCGGCAGGTTCCACCAATCTCAGGGATGATCTGGTCACAGACGAATATCCAATCCGCATATCGTGGTCAAAGCCGCACCCCGAAATGACCGGGCGCGAACTGTCTTCCATCGCGGCACAATGGAAATGCAGTTTGCGCGAAGCAGCGCAAAAGCTCGATCCTGCTGGTGCCATCTATTTTCAGATGAATGAAGACGATGTGCGTCGTGTGATGTCCTCACCACTTGCGATGATCGGTTCTGACGGTCTGCCACATGATGTGCACCCGCATCCCAGGTTGTGGGGGACCTTCCCGCGCGTACTCGGCCACTACGCGAGGGATTTGAAGCTGTTCTCGATGGAGGCCGCCATCCGCAAGATGACAGGCTTGCCTGCAAAGGTCTTTGGCCTGCAAGAGCGCGGCACACTTTCGCCTGGTGCCTATGCTGATCTTGTAGTCTTCAACCCGCGGACAATTGTTGATCGTGCCACTTATGACTCGCCAATGGAATTCTCTGAGGGCATCGAACGGGTCTACGTCAACGGCAAGTTGTCTTACACTCCGGCCGGAGGCGTCGTGGCAAGATTTGGACGATTGGTGGGCGGAAAGAAACCGGTCAACTGAGGTCGCGCAATGACGAATGACAGTGATACGGATAGAGTGTGCGCATGGCTGGCGAGTCTGGGCACAGCACTTGAGGCCACGAATGCCAGAGCTGCCGCATCACTCTTTGGCGATGAATGTTATTGGCGCGATCTTGTGGCTTTCACATGGAACATAAAGACCTGTGAAGGTCGCGGCGCCATCACTGACATGTTGGCTTTTACCCTGCCTCACACAAAGCCGCATAATTTGAGGATCGTCGGCAACGCTGTGCGCAGCGGCGAACTGATCGAAGCCTGGTTCAGTTTTGAAACGGCCGTCGCGGCAGGCACAGGCCATGTCAGGTTGAAATCGGGGAAAGGATGGACGTTGCTGACTGCGATGGACAGCCTCAAGGGATTCGAAGAGTGCTCGGGAACAACGCGTGAAGCAGGTGTTGCCCATGGCGCAAATAAACAACGCGCGACGTGGCAAGATGATCGTGATGAGGAAGCACGGGAACTGGGTTTCTCCCGCCAACCCTATTGTGTTGTGGTTGGCGGTGGACAGGGCGGCATTGCCCTTGGCGCCAGGCTCCGGCGACTGAATGTGCCAACCATCATCCTCGAGAAAAACCCTCGTGCTGGCGATTCATGGCGCAACCGCTATCGTACCCTCGTACTGCACGATCCGGTTTGGTACGACCATTTGCCCTACATTCCGTTTCCTGCACACTGGCCAATCTTCACAGCCAAGGACAAAATGGGTGATTGGCTGGAAATGTATGTAAAGGTCATGGAACTGAATTACTGGATCTCTTCCGAAGCCACCAAAGCGGAATTCGATCAGGTCAAAAGGGAATGGACGGTCAACGTCTGGCGTGATGGCCAAAACATTGTTTTGCGGCCCAAACATCTTGTTTTCGCAACCGGCTCCTACGGTCCTCCACGGGAGGTCGACATACCGGGAAAGCGGGAATTCGCGGGGGTGCAGTATCACTCAAGCAAGCACGTCAGCGCTGCCGAATTCCGTGGCAGACGATGCCTTGTGGTGGGCGCCAACAGTTCGGCGCACGATATTTGCGTCGACATGTGGGAAGATGGCGTGGACACCACCATGATCCAACGCACGCCGACGACGGTGGTGCGCTCTGAATCTTTGATGGATGTGGCCTTTGCCGCCACCTACTCAGAGGATGCCGTCAGCAAGGGCATTGATGTTGACAAGGCTGACATGATTTTTGCATCTACGCCATTCCGGCTGCTGCCGGATGCACAAAAACCGATTTACGATGAGATCGCAAAACGCGATGCGGATCTCATCAAGCGGCTCAACAAGGCCGGATTAATGACTGACTATGGGCCCGACGGATCCGGCCTGTTGCTGAAGGCATTGCAAACAGGAACAGGCTACTACATCGATGTCGGATGTTCGGAACTGATCGCCAATGGCGAAATCAAAGTGCGAAGTGGTGTTGAAATCAGGAAAATCAACAAGTCATCCGTAACTTTGACTGATGGCAGTGAACTTGCCGCAGATGTCATCGTTTACGCGACGGGATATCTTCCCATGAACGAATGGGTTGCAAGGATCGTCTCCCGGGAGACAGCCGATTTGATTGGCCCAAATTGGGGCTTTGGCTCTGGTGCGCGCGGTGATCCCGGACCCTGGGAAGGCGAACTTCGCAACATGTGGAAGCCTCTCAAGCAAGAGGCCCTTTGGTTCCACGGCGGCAACCTGCATCTTTCCCGCCATTACTCAAAATTCGTGGCCCTCCAGCTCAAAGCCCGCATGGAGAACATTCCTACATTGATCTGTCACTAGTTTGCTGACCCCCAACGCCTTGAAACTTCAGCCACGGAATGCCCGCGCTCCGTGAGCTGCCTGATTGCATCAAGCCTGAAGTTTTCCGTAAAATTACCTTGTCCCACGATCGTCTCCTTGCATCATTTTAAAGGGGCAAAGTGTCTACAAATCTAGGGCTATTCAAAGTGTTGTTTGGGCGGTTCGGAAACAAGCGCATTGTCACCGGCTATGATGCAGTCGACCTCGTTGATGTGGACGAAGTTGTCGATGCCTTGGCAATAAGGCGGGGCCGAACGAAATTCGACAATGACAAGGCTGGCCCGTTCGATGATCGCCCGGTGCCAAAGCGTTGCGGCACTGAAGTTGAAACAGCCATCGGAATCGACCGTGGTCGGCTTGATCGGGACAATATCGACAGGATCAGTGTTGCGGGCATAGTAGTCACCGATATTACCCATATTCACCGGCATGTAGTTGCAGCGGCCCGCGTCATGCATTTTCCGGACATATCTGGAAAATGCAGGTTCATCATGTAGAAATGTTCGCCGTTGCGATCAGTCTCCAACACGGCGCGGGGCCGTTTTGAAATGGTACTCGTGATTTTTTTCATCCCGAAGTTCGCTGGCGCGCCGCCAGAGCCTTGTCAAATGCGTTGGGCTGGGTGTGCACGGTGCCGCGATTTCAAGCGCTGCGTCGCCGTTCGGAAAAACGACGATAAACCGCTTTCTGTCAACTTCGCCATAAGTCACGACAACGCTTTTCAGCCTGCCGCCTGCATCCGCAACCATAGCACTTGCATCAGTGTGGCGGTTTGGACCGTCTGGTATAATTGGGTTCGCATTCACAAGAGCCTTCGCGTCACCCCGGCAATGGCCGCAAATCTGACCGACACGGTTTGGCCGTGGCAAACGATTGTCGCCAAGAAGGACGAAGTTGCTCCAATGCCCGGTCGGCTCAAGATCTACAAAAAGCAGCAGGAACAGATTTCAAACTGGGACACTACGGTCACCTTGGAGTGTTGACAGCCCGCTTCCATACGCCCAAATGCCTGAAGAGTTTGCCAATCGATCATCTGCTGGAAATTGGATACTGCGCAAAGAATAGTGAAACGTCTTGCCGTCAGGTGACATCAAAATTCTCGATAGAAGCATAACGGCCAGAGAAGTGGCTCACCGCGCGGGTGTGTCAATTTCGGCAGTGTCACGCGCCTTCACCAATGGTGCCAGCGTCGCACCGGCGACGCGAAGCAAGATACTCAAGGCAGCGCAAGCGCTGGGATATCAGCCGAATGTCTTGGCGCGAAGCCTTATGACCGGACGCACCGAATTGATCGGTCTCGTGTCCAACAATTTCGACAACCCAGCCTTCATGGAAATCTTTGACCTGTTCACGCGCAGGCTGCAGGACCACGGATTGCGGCCTTTGTTGGTCAATCTTTCAGATAGCTCAGACCCCGAAAAAGCCGTCGCCATGCTGCGGCAATATAATGTTGATGGCGTTATCGTCGCCTCGTCAACCGTGTCACCAGTCTTCATCAAAGGCTGCCTTGCGGCGCGCATTCCGTTGGTTCATGCTTTCGGCAAGGCCACAGATCAGCTTCCAACGCATATTGTGGGTGCCGACAATGTACAGGGTGGAAAGCTCGCCGCCCGGATCATGCTGGACCATGGTTATCGCCGTCTGGCGTTCCTTGGCGGACCGCGTTTGGCGAGTTCGACAGCTGATCGGCTTCTGGGCCTTCACGCCGGACTCAAGGGTGCGGGGCTTGCGCAGGTCATCGAAGTGTTTGCGCCGCGCTATTCCCATGATGACGGGCGTGTTTTAATGCAGCAGCTTTTGGCTGACGCAAGTATCGACGCTGTGTTTTGCGGCGATGACATTCTTGCCATGGGCGCATTGGATGCCTGCAAAGAGGCTGGCCGGTCGGTCCCTGGTGACATCGGCATTCTCGGTTTTAACGACATCGCCATGGCGTCCTGGTCAGCCTATGACCTCTCAACAATTCGGCAGCCGATTGCCGAGATCATTGTGGCTGCCGTCGGACTTTCGATCAAACTCGTTACAAATCGCCACATCCCGAC
>JANNFZ010000505.1:0-2989 GCA_031380375.1 Hyphomicrobiales bacterium | reverse complement strand
CGTTCTTTTCTCTTGCAAGTTCATCGTTCTTTTCCGTCGTCAACTTCATGAACATACTTTCGCAGATTTCCATCACGGCAATCATCGCGGTGGGGTTGACCTATGTGATCCTGACGGCAGAAATTGATCTGTCCGTCGCTGCAATCGCCAATGCGGTGGGCATTACAGTGGCATTTTTTACCCTGCAGCCGGACTTTGTGAATATTGCCAATCTTCCGCTGCCGGGCGTTATTGCCATTGTGCTGACACTGCTCAGTGCATTGGCATTTGGTTTGATAACAGCATACGGCGTGACGTGGATCGGCATTCCGTCTTTCATCATGACACTTGCCATCATGCAGATCGCCAATGGCGTTTCAGCCCTGTTGGTACGCGGCCAGATCGCCTACAACTTTCCGGAACTGATCACCACGCTGGGCTCCGGCTCAATTTTTGGCATCCGCTGGACTATCGTCGTTGCCATACTCATCTTGCTCATTGGTCATTTGGTGCTGACCTACACTCGCTTTGGCCGCTACATTTACATGACGGGTGGCAATCGCGAAGCCGCCGAATATTCCGGTGTCAATGTCAAATTCATCATTGGTGCAGTCATGGTGATTTCGGCGGTTTGTTCCGGAATTGCTGGCATGTTGGCGGTGGCCTATTTTGGTTCGGCGCAGCAAAATCAATTTGATTCCTATCTGCTGGATGCCATTGCTGCCGTTGTTGTGGGTGGTACCAGCCTGTTTGGCGGGCGGGGTGGAATTGGCAACACCATCATCGGGCTTTTGGTGCTCGGTGTTGTCAACAACGGGCTCGACCATATCCAGATGGACAGTTTCCAGAAAATCTTGATCCGCGGCCTCATCCTGCTCGCGGCGCTGATCATCAATGTCTATGTGGAGCGGCTGCGCGAGAGGGTGTGAGACGGCGTCTCTGGCGCGCAGTTTCTGTTGACTGGTCTCAGGCCCCTGTCAGCGCAGCATGGACGAGGGCGCGCAGCTCTTTGCGCACCGGAATGGCGCTCGAAGGCAGCAGTTGCGTGAAGAGAATGACAACCATGTCATCGACCGGGCTCACCCAGAAGAAGGTGCCTGCCGCCCCGCCCCAGCCATAGTCGCCGACGTGCGCCGAAATTTGGGCCTTGGCCGGATCGAGAACGACGGAGCCCAACAGACCGAAGCCTACGCCGTCAAACTGGGTCTCGGCCCAAACTTCGGTTGCCATCGCGGCCAAATCGCCGGGCAGGTGATTGCACGCCGCCAATCGCAAAGTGCGGGGACTGAGGATGCGTTCGCCGCCCAGTTCACCGCCACCCCGCAGCATTTCGGCGAACCGCCAATAGTCGTCGATGGTTCCGACGAGCCCGCCTCCTCCGCAGAACGTATCAACCTTGCCTTGTCGCCAAGCCGAAGCGTCCGGCGTTTCGTTCAACGTCATGCCGCCTGGGGTTGCCTGATAGAGTGCGGGAAAACGGCTGATCCCGGTGTCCGGCACAGAGAAGCCGGTGTCGGTCATGCCGAGGGGCTCGAAGATCCGCGTTGCGAAGAACTTGTCGAGCGTCATTCCGGAAACAACTTCCACGATGCGGCCGATGACATCGGAGCCCACACTGTATTGCCATCTCGTGCCCGGCTCCCATTCCAGTGGCAGCTCGGCGATCCTGCGCACCATCTTGTCGAGCCCGCCATAGGCAGGGGCGAGGCCAAGTGATTCCTTGGCATATGCTTCGCCGAGCAGACGGGGGTTCGTAAAAAGGCTCAAGCCAGATGTGTGGGTCAGCAAATGGTGGATCGTCATCTTGGTTTTGACGGGCACCGTTTGGTCGAGTGACGTGGCACCCGGTATCAGAAGTTGCCGGTTTTTGAATTCCGGCAGGTAAGCCTCGACCGGATCGTCGAGATGCAGGCGCGCCTCCTCGTACAGCATCATCAGGGCCACAGCGGTGACAGGCTTGGTCATCGAGTAGATGCGGGCGATGAGGTCGCGCTGCCAAGGCCGCTTGGCTTCAACGTCGGCGTATCCAGCGCAGTCGAAATAGGCGAGTTCGCCATGGCGCGCGACAAGCACCGCACCACCCGGCCAGCGCCCGGTGTCGGAATAGCGCTGCATCCACGGTTTCAGTCGTTCCAGCCGCGCCGTGTCGAAGCCGAGGCGGGTGGGATCACCAACTGGTTCGCTGCCAAATTGACTCATCGCGCAAATCTCCTGCCGCCAACAAAGGCCTTTGAACAATCCTGCACGTTCCCCGCATTATTGCCAATAGTTGCCTGCTTGCAGTGAGCCAGCATCCACCCGATGGTTGCCGGGCTGGGGAAAAATCCAAGTGCTGATTTGGCCTGGAGGAATGGTGCTGCCAGGGGGAATCGAACCCACGACCTCTCCCTTACCAAGGGAGTGCTCTACCACTGAGCTACGGCAGCTTGACCCGTGTTTCGCGCTCCTTGCCACAGGCTTGCGCGTCGTGCAACCTGCCCGTTGACATGGCGTCAAACGGCAAAGCGGAGGCACAGGCCAGGCGCAAGGCAAAGCTTGCCAAGGCCTTGAAGGACAATTTGAAAAAACGCAAAGCCGGGGCGGTTAAAAAGGCCCCTGAAGGCACAAAGCTTGGTGCTTGAGAATTTGCTGGCTTCATCCTCTCCCGAACGCGTGCCGCGTTCACCCTCTCCCGCGAGGGGCGAGGGTTGGAATTGGGGCTTTCAGCGTTGGATCAACCTTCTCCCCTTGTGGGAGAAGGTGCCGAGCAACGTTTGTTGCGAGGCGGAAGAGGGGTATCATTTCAAGCTCAACTGAAATCCACAGCCTTGGTGTTGGCGCCACAGAGCAGCACGGCGACCCGTTCGCCCTTTTTCGGCACATAGCGGCCCGGCATGGTGCTAAGCTGTTGCCGGGCCTGTCTGGCCGGAGGCATCAGAAAATAAACATGTCGCCGCGCGTCAGGATGACGTCATAGTTGAAGTCGGTGACGAGAAAACGCCCGCCCGCAGCCGTGCCATTGGCGTCGAAC
>JANNFZ010000495.1:0-2783 GCA_031380375.1 Hyphomicrobiales bacterium | reverse complement strand
AAGCTCCCCGGCCAGCTTGAGTTCCAGTTCTTCGAGGTCGGCGCTCGCCTTTGCGGCATTGGCCTCATAGGCTTTGGCATTGCCGGGGTCAGCCTTGGCGAGAGTCGTGGCGATTTCAGCAAGCATCGCCCGCGCATTCGCGGGATCGAGCCAAATGTGCGGATCATGTTCGGCTACGCCAGGTTCATGTTCGTCTTCCTGCTCTCCATCAATATCATGATGATGAGCCTCCCAAGCGCCACCCTCGCGGATGGCAAGCTTGGTCAGGCCTTTGGTCTCGGCCAGTTCGACGAATTTTTTGCCTTTCACGGCTTCGCTGCCGCTCATTTCATCGAGCTTCAATTCAAGGCCTTCGCCGATGATGAAGACGACATCTGAGTCGCCGAGCAACTTGATTTGCTCGGGCGAAAAGCTGGCCTGGTGTTCGCTGTTCAAGCCAGAGAGCAAAAGCTCAGGTGTGCCGACACCATCCATGACGCTGGCGACGAGGGAATGCAGCGGCAGAATGGATGCCGTGACCTTGGGAGCTGCAAGCGCCAATGGGGCGGAGGCCAACAGCAAAGCGGCAGTGACAAGGGCAAGGCGCACGGGAAACTCCATAATCAATTTATGTTATATTATAACATAACAATCAGATGTATCCTGTCAAGTGTCGTTTTCACACCAACACGTGATGATCTGCTGAAACGCGTGAGTTGCAAGTTTGCTGTGAGCCTGCGATTGACGGCACCATGGCTTTGGATGTGTCGATTGGTGCGGCGGCGGTGGCGGGGGCGGTCAGTTTCCTGAGCCCGTGCGTGCTGCCTTTGGTGCCGCCCTATCTCTGTTACGTCAGCGGGCTATCGCTTGATGATTTGGCGGGCGAGGAAAAGGTGACGGCGAGCCATCGCGCAAGGGTGTTGTTGGCGGCCCTTTGCTTTGTGCTGGGTTTCACCACGGTTTTTGTGTTGCTGGGGGCCACGGCTTCGGCGGCGGGGCAGGTGTTGCGCGATTATCTGCCGCTGCTCACCAAGATTGCCGGTGTCGCAATCATCGTCATGGGCCTCAACTTTCTCGGCGTCTTCCGGCTTGGCTTTCTTGCTCGCGACACGCGCTTTCACCATCAAGGCGGCGGCATCACGCTCATCGGTGCCTATGGCATCGGGCTGGCCTTTGCCTTTGGTTGGACACCGTGCATCGGCCCGGTGCTGGCCGCCATATTGTCGGTGGCGGGCACCAGCGAGAGTGTGGGCGCGGGCATGACGCTGCTCGCCTTCTATTCGCTGGGCCTTGGCATTCCGTTTCTGATTGCCGCCTATAGTGTTGACAGCTTCCTCGGTTTTTTCCGGCGCTTTCGCAGGCATTTGCCGCTCGTGGAAAAACTCATGGGTGCGCTGCTCGTGGTGGCGGGTCTTATGTTCATGACGGGGGCCATGCAGACCATCTCCTATTGGCTTCTCGAAACAATGCCGTGGCTTGCATCCATCGGCTGAGAGTGTAGTCTTTCCGCATGGCGGAGGCGGCGATCTCAAGGCTAGAGGGTGTTTCGGCATGCGTGTTCGATGCCTATGGCACGCTTTTCAATGTCGCCACGCCGATTGAAAAACTGGGCGGTGAGATTGGTGAAAAGGCAGCTGATCTTGGGTTGCTGTGGCGGCGAAAGCAGCTTGAATACACCTGGCTCCGCAGCCTCATGGGGTCACATGCCGATTTCTGGACAGTGACGCGCGAGGCGCTTGATTATGCGTTAGCAACACTGGCCATCGAAGATTCAGGTGGCCTCGCCGATGAATTGATGACGCTGTACCTGAAACTTGATGCATACCCTGAGGTGGCGGAGGGGCTTGCCGCCATCAAGAGGCGCGGAAAACGCACCGCCATACTTTCCAATGGCTCACCGTCGATGCTTGAATCCGTGGTGCGCCATGCAGGCTTAGAAAAACTGATCGACCAGGTGCTTTCGGTCGAGGATGTCGGCATCTACAAGCCGAGCCGCCGCGTTTACCGGTTGGCCATGCAAAAACTTGTCATTCAGGATGCGCCGTCCATTTGTTTTGTGTCAGCCAACACCTGGGACGCGCAGGCTGCGGCACATTTCGGCTTTCAGGTGGTACGCATCGCAAGGGCGCCGGTGATTGACGAGAACATTCCGGGAAAGCCTGCGATGATCATCAGTACACTGACGGAATTGGCTGGGGTGGTTTGATAAGTCAGCATAGGCGTTTTGTGCTAAATTTCCGACGCCCTAGGAATCAGAACAATGCCAACCAAAGCCATTCTCTTAACTGCCCAAGATTTTTCCGATCGCCCAAAGGACCTGCCACCACTCGCCGTAATGCAAGAAGAAATGAAGGAATACTGCAAGCGAAATTCCTATACGGTCATTGCAGAAATCAGTACTCAACAGAAGTTTGCATATGAAAGAAATACGCCACTCGCCAAATTTATTCTCGAAAATGCGAGTGGAACGGATGATATAGTCATTGTCAAACTGGGCAGCATTTACGAGCAGATTGAAGGCGATCCAATTGATTCGGAACTGGCAAAGCTGGTGTCTGAAGGGCGATTGCGAATTGAAGCCATAGAGCACCCTTGTGTCGCCCCTCCCAGTGACGGCAACACGCGCATATGGAAATATCTCAGTCTTCCAAAGTTTGTCAACCTGTTGCAATCTAGTTCCTTGCACTTCGCGCGAGTCGACGAAATGCGCAAATTTGACGCAAGCGAGGGAGTCAGCTCAACTAAAGCAATGCAGCGGCTTGTGCAGCAGGTTAGGGAGAACAAAATTCCTCCACCGATCTCAC
>JANNFZ010000421.1:0-8165 GCA_031380375.1 Hyphomicrobiales bacterium | reverse complement strand
CGTCGGAGTGGGGGGCCGGGTTGCGGCGGCGCCCTTCGCCTCTGCCGGGGTGGTTTTTGTTTTCGACGCCCTGTTGCTGTCGTAATTTTGCGCCGCGCTGCGCGGGCCAGCGGTTTTCAAGACCATCGCCGCGCAATGGCAGGCGGGGCTCGCCGGTGCCGCAGCGGCGTCGGTCGCCTATGCCCTGGTGATCTGGGCCATGGCCCATGCGCCGATTGCCATGGTGGCGGCACTTCGCGAAACCAGCATCGTTTTTGCGCTGCTCATGTCGGCGCGCTATCTCGCCGAAACCATGACTGTTTTGCGCGTGGCGGCGGGCCTCCTCATCGTCATGGGAGCCGTGCTTCTGCGCCTTGCGTGAGGTGCGGGCCTTGCCTATCAGGGGTTCCGAACAAGCGAGGTTCCACCATGCACAAGAATTTCATCAATGGCGAATGGCTCACCGGGGCCAGTGCCAGCAAAAACATCAATCCTTCGGACGTGAGTGATGTGGTCGGCGAATATGCCCAGGCCGACCGGGTCCAGGCCGGGACAGCCATTGCCGCCGCCAAGGCCGCTTCTGCCGCATGGTCGCAATCGACACCGCAACAGCGCGCCGATGCGCTGGATTTCATCGGCTCCGAACTTGTGGCGCGAAAAGACGAGATCGGCCGCATCCTGTCGCGCGAAGAGGGAAAGCCGCTTGCCAATGGCATTGCCGAGACCATGCGGGCCGGGCAGATTTTCAAGTTCTTCGCCCAGGAAGCCTTGCGCATTGACGGCGTGGCACTTGCTTCCGTCAGGCCCGGCGTTGACATCACCGTGACGCGCGAATCGGTCGGTGTTGTCGGCCTCATTTGCCCGTGGAATTTTCCCATCGCCATTCCGGCGTGGAAGTTGGCGCCAGCCCTGGCGTTCGGCAACGCCGTGGTGTTGAAGCCCGCCGACCTTGTGCCGGGTTCGGCCTGGGCGCTCGTCGAAATTGCCTCGCGTTCGGGCCTGCCGAAAGGTGTGCTTAATCTGGTCATGGGCCGGGGTTCAGTTGTTGGCCAGGCGATGCTCGACTCAACCGATGTCAATGCCATCTCATTCACGGGGTCGGTGGAAACGGGGGCCCGCGTTGCCCAAGCCTGTGCGGCGCGCGGTGCCCGGTTCCAGCTCGAAATGGGCGGCAAGAATCCGCTTGTCGTTTTGAATGATGCCAATCTTGATTTGGCGGTGGCTGGTGCCGTCGATGGTGCCTTCTTCCAGACCGGGCAGCGCTGCACGGCCTCGTCGCGCCTCATTGTAGAAAGCAAAATCCACGATGCCTTCGTCGAAAAACTGGTCGCCGCCACCAAGGCACTGAAAGTTGACCATGCCTTGAAAGAGGGAACGCAAGTGGGTCCGGTGGTCGATGAAAAGCAATTGGCCCAGGATGAAAGCTATATCGAGATCGGCCGCAAAGAAGCGGAACTGGCTTGTGGCGGGATGCGTCTCAACCGCGAGACCAAGGGGCATTATTTGTCGCCGGCCCTGTTCATCAATTCGACAAATGCCATGCGCATCAACCGTGAGGAAATTTTCGGCCCCGTGGCCAGTGTTATCAAGGTGGGGACCTATGACGAGGCGCTCAGCGTTGCCAATGACACGCCGTTTGGTCTTTCGGCGGGCATCTATACAACGTCGCTGAAAGCCGCGACCGACTTCCGCAAGAAGTCGCAAGCCGGCATGGTGATGGTCAACCTGCCGACGGCGGGTGTTGATTATCACGTGCCGTTTGGCGGGCGCAAAGGCTCGAGCTTTGGGCCGCGTGAACAGGGGCGCTTTGCGTCCGAGTTCTATTCGGCGGTCAAGACCACCTATATCGCCGCTGGTTGATCTATCGTTCCTACAATAGGCTTTAAATCACTTTAGAGGGCCGTGCAGCGCGATTCGAGGGTCGGCTGGCATGGGGGTAGCGGAGACGCGATGAATCGCACCAGCGGCCCGGAAAAGGGCCCTAGAATTGATTTCTATCTCTGGAATATATATCTAACATGGTTTCGCGGCCTGATTGCAGTCAAACCAGCGCAATGCCGCGTTCGCTAAAACTCTGGCGCGTCGCATCCGCCGTGCCGCCAAGGTCAATGGCCCGTGTGGCGTGCTCGACAACCTCGACAGCAAAACCCAAGGCATGGGCATCTTCGGCCGAAAAGCGCACGCAATAGTCAAAGGCGAGACCAACACAGGTGATTTTCGAGAAGCCCCGTTCCTTCAGGTATCCGCCAAGACCGGTTGGCGTTGTGTGGTCGTTTTCGAAGAAGGCGGAATAGGAATCGATGGCTCTCCGGTAGCCCTTGCGGATGATCATTTCGGCATGGGGAACGGAAAGGGCCGGATGGAAGGCCGCCCCGATTGAGCCGATGATGCAATGGTCGGGCCACAGGGTCTGCGGACCATAGGGCATGGTCACCTGGGAGAAGGTCGTGGCACCGGGATGTTGCGTGGCAAACGAGGAATGATCGTGCGGATGCCAATCCTGGGTCAACACCACGTGGGCATGTTTGTGGGCGAGTTCGTTGATGATGGGGACGATGCCATGGCCGCCCGCCACCGCCAGGGCACCACCGGGGCAGAAATCATTTTGCACATCAACCATCAGAAGCACACGGTCCCTGATCATGCGGGCCTCCCCATATCGGCATTGAGTGCCGCAGCACAGCCTTTGAAAGCCGGAAACTTGTCGGTGATGACATACCAGGGGATCGGTTTCATCACTTCGGAAATGCGGCCCTTGTCCTCGAACACCGCGCGGTATTTTGGCTGCTGCAATTTCGCGGCGATGGAGGGCGCAATGCCGCCCGCCAGATAAACGCCACCCCTGGCTTGCAAGGCCATGGCAACATCACCGGAAAGCCGGGCCAGGAATGTCATGAAGTGATCCAGCGTCTTTTCCGAAGCCTCATCACCACCCCTGAGGGCCGCCTGCAACACGGTCTCGGGTGTTTCATGCATGGGTTTTACTGCGATGGCCCGGTACAGCGCCAAAAGGCCAGGCCCGGTCAGCACATCCTCGACTTCGGTGAATTTGTCTTTGCCCATCATCCGCTCCTTGAGGGCAAACTCTTCAGCGGTGACAACCGGCAGCGTGACGTGGCCAAGCTCGCCGGGGATCGGCATCCAGCCACCATGCGGCAAGGGTGCGAGCGTTGCCATGCCAAGGCCGGTGCCCGGTCCCAACACCACTTTCACTTGCGGCTTTGCCGAAACAATGCCGCCGATCTGCACAAGATCTTCGATCGCGATATGCGGCAGCGACCAGGCCAGCGCTTCAAAATCATTGAGCAGGCGGAAGCGCTTGGCATGGGCGGCAGCGCGCAGGCTCTCAACACTGAAAGTCCAGTCGCGGTTGGTCAGCGTGATGTGCTCGCGGTCCACCGGCGCTGCGACATCGACGGCGGCAGCGACCAATTCGCTGATGCCGCGCTTTTTGAGATAGTGGCTGATGGCCGCCTCAAGGCCCGTGAAACTGTCGTTCTTCAGGACTTCGACATCGCGCACCTCCATGGTCCCAAGCTGCATGAGCCCGAAGCGCGAATTGGTGCCGCCGATATCGCCGAGAAGTGCCAGATTTGTCATCGTCCGCCTCACTGCCATATGGGGGCCAAAAGGGCAACTCTGGACGTGATGGCACTCTGCCGCTACAGCACCCCCCAACCGCAATCACGAGTGATATCTCCTTGCCCCTGACCCTTGCTGAAGAGGTGGCGCGCCGGCGCACCTTTGCCATCATTTCGCATCCGGACGCGGGCAAGACCACGCTCACCGAAAAGCTGTTGCTGTTCGGTGGCGCCATCCAGCTGGCAGGCCACGTGCGCGCCAAGGGCGACCGCCGCCGCACCCGCTCGGACTGGATGGCCATTGAACGCCAGCGCGGCATTTCCGTCGTCACTTCGGTCATGACATTCGAATACAATGATTGCGTTTTCAATCTTCTCGACACGCCGGGCCACGAGGATTTTTCCGAGGACACCTATCGCACGCTGACCGCCGTCGATGCCGCCGTCATGGTGATCGACGGGGCCAAGGGCATCGAGGACCGCACCCGAAAGCTTTTTGAAATCTGCCGGTTGCGCGACATCCCCATCGTCACCTTCATCAATAAAATGGACCGAGAAACCCGGGAACCCCTCGATTTGATCGACGAGATTGAAAAGGGCCTGGCGCTCACCGCCGTGCCCATGGTCTGGCCCATTGGCACTGCCAAAAATTTCGCCGGCACCTATGACCTGACGGAACCGCGAATCCGCAGAGTTGACTCGGCACCGGAGGGCGAAACCGTATCGGGGCCCGATGACCCCCGCGTCACGGCCTTGTTGCAGCCGGGTGCCGCCGCACAATTCCGCGAGGAAATTTCATTGGTGGAAACCCTGACCCATGGGTTCGACCGCAAGGCGTTTCTCGAGGGGCATTTGTCGCCGGTGTATTTTGGCTCGGCGATCAAGAATTTCGGGGTGCGTGATTTGCTTGAGGCGCTCATCGCCCATGCGCCGCCGCCCCGCGACCAAAAAGCGAGAAGCCGCATTGTCAAAGCGGTGGAGCCGAAACTCTCAGGTGTGGTTTTCAAGATCCAGGCCAACATGGACCCCAATCACCGGGACCGCATCGCCTTCATGCGGGTATGTTCGGGAAAACTCACGCGCGGCATGCGCACCAAAATTGTGCGCAGCGGAAAATCACTGGCGCTAAACGCGCCGCAGTTTTTCTTTGCGCAAGACCGTTCGCTGGCCGAGGAAGCCTATGCCGGCGATGTCGTGGGCATACCAAACCATGGTGTGCTGCGGATCGGCGATACACTGACCGAAGGCGAAGACGTGGTGTTCACAGGGGTCCCGAGTTTTGCGCCGGAAATCCTGCGCCGCGTGAAGCTCGCCGATCCCATGAAGGCGAAGAAACTCAAAAGTGCCCTTGAGGAATTGGCGGAAGAAGGTGTTGTGCAGTTGTTCACGCCCATGGATGGCTCGGGTGCCATTGTCGGCGTGGTCGGTGCGTTGCAGCTTGACGTGCTGAAGGACCGTCTTGACCAGGAATATGGTGTGCCTGTGGAATTTGAAACCACGCGCTTTGAAGTGTTGCGCTGGATCTGGTCAGATGACGGCAAGGTGGTTGAAAAATTCGTCGATGGCAACCGCTCGACCATCGCCCATGATCTCGATGGCTCGCCGGTGCTGCTGGCGACATCGCTGTTCAACTTGAACTATGCGCTGGAACGGGCACCGGGACTGAAAGTCCAGACGATCAAGGAAATCCACGGTTAGCGCAGAGCCGCTGCCTCGCGTGCCAGTTTTTCAATGGCCGCCCAATCGCCCGTTTGCACCAGTGCCTTTGGCAACATCCAAGAACCACCGATGGTGATGACATTGGATAGTTTCAAATAGCTTGGCGCAAGCACTGGTGTGATGCCACCCGTCGGGCAGAATTTGACCTGAGGGATGGGTGACGCAAACGAAGACAATGTCGCGGTGCCGCCTGCCGGTTCAGCGGGAAAGAATTTCTGGAAGCGATAGCCGTGTTCCAGAAGGTTCATTGCCTCCGAGGCTGTCGCAGCGCCCGGCAGCAGCGGCATCTCGACATCTTGGGCGGCGGCGATAAGCCTTGCGGTATGGCCCGGTGATACCGCAAAGGCGCAGCCCGCCTTGGCAACTTCATGCAATTGCACTGGCGTTGTCACGGTACCTGCACCAACGATGGCACCCTTCACTTCGGCGATGATCATGCGGATGGCGGCAAGGGCCGCTGGGGTTCGCAAAGTGATTTCAAGAACGGACAAACCACCCGCCACAAGGGCGCGGGCCAGCGGCACGGCATGGTCCTTGTCGTCGATCACCATGACGGGAATGACAGGTGCTGCCTTGAGGGCGGCTTCGACTTTCTGCTGTTTCACATCCATTGACATCAAGCCACCTCGAAAATTGATGCGCCGCGATCGGCGGTTCCAGCAATGCGGCGGAAGACCTGGAACAATTCACGGCCCACGCCTGTTTCATTGGCGTGCAAGTCAGCCGTGGCCAAAGGCCTTGCGTTGAATGTTTTTACGTCCATCTTTACTTCAAGTGTTCCCGCCGTCGCGTCAATGCGGATCACATCGCCATCGCGGATGCGGGCGATGGCCCCGCCGTCTGCCGCTTCCGGTGTGACATGAATGGCGGCGGGCACTTTGCCGGAAGCGCCCGACATGCGGCCATCGGTGACGAGGCCGACAATGAGACCCCGGTTCTGCAACACGCTGAGCAGGGGCGTGAGCGAGTGAAGCTCCGGCATGCCATTGGCCTTGGGGCCCTGGAAGCGCACCACGGCAATGACATCGCCGTTGAGTTCCCCTGCCGTGAAGGCGGCTTTCAATTCATCCGGGGCATGGAAAACTTTTGCCGGCGCTACGACGGCGTGACGATCCGCCGGGATCGCCGAGGTCTTGATGACGGCAGTGCCGATATTGCCCTTAATACATTGAGACCTCCGGTTGCCTGGAATGGTTCGGCGGCACCGCGCAACACGCTTGTGTCGGCAGAGGCCGTGGCAGCGCGGGTCCATGTGAGGCCATCACTGCCCAAACGTGGTTCGGTCAAATAGGAGTCGAGGCCCTGGCCCATGATGGTTGTCACATCTTCATGCAGCAATTTTGCGCCAAGCAATTCACCGATCAGAAAGCCCATGCCGCCCGCTGCCTGAAAGTGATTCACGTCCGCCGTGCCATTGGGATAGATGCGGGTGAGGAGTGGCACGACCTTCGATAATTCCCCGAGATCATCCCAGGTGAGCGCAATGCCTGCCGCCGAGGCCATGGCAATCAAATGCATGGTGTGGTTGGTGGAACCGCCCGTGGCAAGAAGACCGACAACGCCGTTGACCACCGAGCGCTCATCGTAAATCTGTCCGATGGGCGTGTAGCGATTGCCCAGCGCGGTGATTGAAAGCGCCTGCTTGGCGGAAGCCTTGGTGATCTCGTCGCGCAATTCGGAACCTGGATTGATGAAGGTTGTGCCCGGCATGTGAAGACCCATGATTTCCATGAGCATCTGGTTGGAATTGGCCGTGCCATAAAATGTGCAGGTGCCGGGACCATGATAGGACTTGGCTTCGGCTTCCAGCAGCACATCGCGGCCAACTTTCCCCTCCGCGAAGAGACGGCGGATCCTGGCCTTTTCCTCATTGGGCAGACCCGAGGTCATGGGGCCAGCCGGAATGAAAACCGCCGGAAGATGACCAAAGGACAACGCTCCGATGATAAGGCCCGGCACGATCTTGTCGCAGACGCCAAGATAAACCGCGGCATCAAACATCTGGTGCGAGAGGGCAATGGCGGTCGAAAGGGCGATCACATCGCGGGAAAAGAGCGACAGTTCCATTCCCGCTTCGCCTTGTGTGACACCATCGCACATGGCGGGAACACCGCCTGCCACTTGCGCCGTGCCGCCAGCTTCGCGGGCTGCGGCACGGATGATGTCGGGATAGTGTTCGAGCGGCTGGTGGGCCGAGAGCATGTCGTTATAGGCGGTGACAATGGCGAGGTTCGGGCCATCGCCGTTGCGCAACGCGTCCTTGTCGCCGGGGCCGCAGGCCGCAAATCCATGGGCGATATTGGCGCAACCAAGTGCTTTTCGTTTTGGCTGCGTTGCGACAGCGGCAGCGATGCGGTCGAGATAGCGGCGGCGCTTGAGTTTTGAACGGACGACAATTTTTTCGGTGACGGCGGCAACGACAGAAGTGACAGACATGTTTCGGTTTCCCTCACGGACACCAGTGGATGTGAATTGGCTTTGCTGAGTGTAGCACGGCGCGTACCGGCATGGCGGCGCAATCATTTCCGGATTGCGCTTGTTCAAGCACGCGACGCTTTTCAGCCCCTTCAATGTGGAGATAAAGCGATGCGGCAGCAATCAACCTGGAAAACGTGAAGGTCAGCCTTGGCTCGCCCGCACCCGGTGCGGTGATTGCCATTACACCCTCGGTGTTGGCGGGGTTCAGCGCTTCGGCGAGTTGTCCGGACCCCGGAAAGAACGAAGCCGTGTGGCCGTCGGTGCCCATGCCCAATACCACGACATCGGGAAACAGCAGCGATGCCGCTTTCTGGTTTTGGAAGAGCGGCACAAAATGCGCTGCCGCTGCCTTGTCCTGGAGCAAATGTGTTTTCACAAGCCTGGCATTGGAGCGCGGGCTTTGCTCAT
>JANNFZ010000410.1:0-1563 GCA_031380375.1 Hyphomicrobiales bacterium | reverse complement strand
GGCTCACATCAAGCCCTACGCGCATGGCGGTGAACACTCGTTGAACAATGGAGTGCTTCTCAGAAAGGATATTCATAGCGTTTTTGATGCGGGCTACGCGACATTTGATGATGAGCTGAAGTTTGTGGTCAGCCCAAAAGTAAAGGACATCTTCCAGAATGGAAATGAGTACCGAAAGCTTCACGGTCAACCCCTCAGATTACCTGTCTCAGAAACTGCTCGCCCTTCACTGGCGGCTGTTCGGTGGCATCAGCAAAATAGATTCGTACCCTGACTTCGTGCCTGCTTGTTGAAGCCCCACCCGCGCATTGCAGGCGCACCCTCCCCGTAAACGGGGAGGGTTAAGGTTCATTTTTCATCCCTCCCCCATGGGGGAGGGTTCGCCGGAACGGCGGGGGTGGGGTGGCCACGACAATTCCCACAAGATGCGATGCATCGTGCCGTCCAATGCCTGGTCGATGTCAACATTCCAGAAGCGCAGAACCTTGAAGCCGCGCCGCGCAAGTTCGGCATCGCGCACGCGGTCCCACCCAACATGGGTGCCCATGCCGTGCTGGCTGCCATCCACCTCAATGACAAGCCCATGAGTTTTCTCGGCGAAGTCGACAATGTAGGGGCCAATCGGGCATTGCCTGCGAAAATGAAAGCCTTCCACCTTCAAGCCGCGCAGATTGACCCAGAGTTTCACCTCCTGCGGCGTCAGGCGTTTGCGCAAGGACCTTGCGAATTCGTTGGCCATTGTTCCCCATCCCGGTTGCTGCGCAACGGCGCCCTCCCCGTGGGCGGGGAGGGATGATGAAGGAAAGACGGAGAAAGGATCAAATTCCGTCGCTAACCCGCCACCGCCAGCTTCCGCCCCGCCAACATCGTCCACAGGAAATGCGCGAGGGCTGAGCCAAGGATGATGGCGCCGCCGATGAGCGCTGACGTTGACGGCACTTCGCCGAGAAAAGCCAGAACCCAAAGCGGTGCAAAGCCCGCATTGAGGATGCCGAGAAGCCCCGATTGGGCGGCAGGGATACGCGCCATGGCCATGTAGATCAGCACATTGCCGATGGTGAGTTGCACCATGCCGAAGAGCGCAAAGAGCAACCAGTCCTTGCCATGCACTGTGGAGAAATCAGCAAAGGGCAAGGTGACCAGCCCGCTCGTCAAAATGGTGAGCGAAGCGACTGCCAATATGTCGAAGCCCGGTGTCTTGCGCACGATGAGGATGATGCCCGAAAAAGTAATGATGCAACCAATGGCCAGAAGATCGCCGGTCAATCCGCCGCTGCGGGCACCCGATGCCATCATGACAGCGATGCCGGCAAAGCCCGCAACCGCCGCCAGCATCGTGGCGATATCAAGTTTTTCGCCGAGCACGAAGCGCGCCGCGATTGCCGCGGCGAAAGGTGCGGTGGCAAAAATCATGTAGAAATTGGCAACGCTCGTGTAGTGCAGCGACAACACGTTCATCACCATGCCTGCGGCATTGAGGGCAACGACAAACAGGCCCCACAACCCGATGGCCCGGAGCGATGACGGTGTTTTCCAGCCATCGCGCCACAACAACATGGCGGC
>JANNFZ010000458.1:0-1717 GCA_031380375.1 Hyphomicrobiales bacterium | reverse complement strand
CACCCTTGGCATTTTCCTTCTTCTTGTTCTTGATCATCAGCCACTTGCCGTCGGACACCACCAGCAGTGGATTGGGTGGCTCGTATTCAAAGCGGATCTTGCCGGGCTTGCTGATCAGCAACACACCGCGGGTTGTCGTGCCTTTTGGGCTGATCTGCGTGAAGTCGCCGCGCAAGGTCTGGAAGCTGTTGATGAAGGCGTTGATGCGCTTCACGGCATCCGCCTGTTCGGCGGTCAGGGTGAAGATCTCGCTGGTCGCCGCAAAAATATAGGTGATGGCGGGTATTGCCAGGACGAGGCCCAGCGCCAACACTAGGGATTTCAGAATCTTCAGCATGACTTTTTCCATTTCCATTCTGCAACCCTAGCACAGGGATTGGGCAAAATTGTGACGGTAGAGGATTATTTTGCTAGTCACGGGCGCTGTCACCCGGAACCAGGATTTCGCGTTTTCCCGTGGCATTGGCGGCGGAAATCAAGCCTTCCTTTTCCATGCGTTCAATGAGGCTCGCCGCCTTGTTATAGCCAACCTGCAGGCGGCGTTGCACATAACTTGTCGACACCTTCTTGTCGCGGAGCACCACGGCAACGGCTTGATCGTAAAGCTCATCGCCCGACCCACCACCCATCATGGCAGCGGGATCGCCGTATTCATCATCATCCCGTTCTTCGGTCACGGCCTCCACGTAGTCAGGCGAGCCCTGTTGCTTCAAGTGCTTGACGATGGCCTCCACCTCGGAATCACTGACGAAGGGCCCATGAAGGCGAGAAATGCGACCACCGCCTGCCATGTAGAGCATGTCGCCCTGGCCGAGCAATTGTTCAGCACCCTGCTCGCCCAAAATTGTGCGGCTGTCGATCTTCGATGTCACCTGGAAGGAAACGCGGGTCGGAAAATTGGCCTTGATGGTGCCGGTAATGACATCAACAGACGGGCGCTGTGTTGCCATGATCACATGAATGCCGGCGGCGCGGGCCATTTGCGCGAGCCGCTGCACAGCACCTTCAATGTCTTTGCCGGCAACCATCATGAGATCAGCCATCTCGTCAATGATGACGACGATGAAGGGCAGGGAAACCGTTTCCATTTCCTCCTGCTCGAAAGTCGGCTGGCCGGTTTCGGCATCAAAGCCTGTCTGCACGGTGCGCTTCAGCTTCTCGCCCTTCTCGATCATTTGGGCGACGCGGGCATTGAAGCCGTCGATGTTTCGCACACCGACCTTGGACATCTTCTTGTAACGGTCCTCCATTTCGCGGACCGCCCATTTGAGTGCCACAACCGCCTTGCGTGGATCAGTCACCACAGGCGCAAGGAGATGCGGGATGCCCTCATAGACTGAAAGCTCGAGCATCTTGGGATCGATCATGATCAGCTTGCAGCGTTCCGGCGACAGGCGATAGAGCAGCGAAAGGATCATGGTGTTGATGCCGACGGATTTGCCGGAGCCGGTAGTGCCGGCGATCAACAAATGGGGCATGCGGGCAAGATCGGCATAGATCGGTTCACCGCCGATGTTTTTGCCCAGCGCCACAGTCAGCGCGCCAGTGGAGCGCATGAAGTTTTCGGCCGCGAACATCTCGCGGAGATAGACGGTTTCGCGCTTGGGATTGGGCAGTTCGATGCCGATGGCGTTACGCCCCTGGACCACGGCGACGCGGGCCGATATGGCGCTCATGGACCGCGCAATGTCATCAGCAAGGCTGATGACGCGCGATG
>JANNFZ010000360.1:0-3920 GCA_031380375.1 Hyphomicrobiales bacterium | reverse complement strand
CCGCCACACCCGCACCCGCAAGGCCAAGAACGACGATCCATGAAATGCCGAAGACCAGCAGCATGGCACCGAAGGTGACCATCACCAACGCGGTTTGTCCGAAATCGGGCTGTGCAACGAGCAAACCCAGGAACACCGCTGCAAAGATGCAGGCTATGACATGCCCTGGCATGTCGGGGCGCTTGGCGCGTTCGGCAAGAAACCACGAGACTGCAACAACGAACGAAGGCTTGGCAAATTCCGACGGCTGCAAACTGATCGGGCCAATGTCGATCCAGCGATGGGCGCCCTTGATTTCAGGCCCGACAAGTAGTGCAGCCACCATCAACAGCAGCGATACCGCAAAAGCAAAAAATCCAACCCGCCGCACCCAATTCTCGTCAAGGAATGACGTGAACAATAAGCCACCCACCGCAAAGAAAAGATAGAAGAGCTGTCCCTTGAAAAAATGGAATGGCTCAAGGCCCAGGCGCTGTGCCACAGGCGGGCTTGCGGCCATGCTGATCAGCACACCGATGGCCATGAGGAGCAAGACCGATGACAGGAGGGGCCGGTCGATGGTGAACCACCAGCGGGCCAGCACACCGCGGTCGCTGCGGGAAATCAACATCAGTGTGATCCTCCAACCAACATATGGACACCGGGAAGCCGCGACACGGTCTCGACAAAGGCATCACCGCGGACTTCAAAATTCTTGTAGTGGTCAAACGAGGCGCAAGCCGGCGACAAGAGCACCACGCCGCCGCGAACACCCGCGTCCCGCGCCGCGGCCTGCACGGCCCGGGGCAGTGTTTCGCTGATGTCATAAGGCACCTTGCCATCAAGGACCTTGGCAAAGTCCGGTGCTGCAACGCCGATCAGGTAAGCTTTGGCCACGCGCGGGAAGTATGGTGCCAGCATGTCAATCCCGCCGGCTTTTGGAATGCCACCCACAATCCAATAGATGTTGTCATAGGACGCCAGCGCCTTTGCAGCCGCATCGGCATTGGTGGCCTTGGAGTCGTTGACAAATGAGACTGCGCCAAGCTGCGCGACCTTTTGCATGCGGTGGGCAAGGCCCGGAAATGATGCCATGGCAGTTTCAATTAAATCTGGTGCAACGCCCAGTGCCGTTGCCGCACCATAGGCCATGGCTGCATTCTGCCAGTTGTGCCTCCCGCGCAGGGATTGCATGTTGCGAATATCGATACTGGCCACAACCTTGCTCATGCGGCGATCAATGAGAATGCCTTCGGGTGCCGCGAGGCCATCGGTCAGGTCACGCGCGGCTGACACCCGCCGCACGTCCGGTCCGGAATGAATGTGGTTGGCGATTTCGGCTGACCATTGATCGTCTACACTGACCAATGCCGTCTGCCCGTCACGCTGCTTGGCAAACATCCGGGCCTTGACGGCCGCATAGTGTTCCATGCTGCCATGGCGGTCGAGATGATCAGGAGACAGGTTCGTCAACACGCCTACGTCAGGTGCGAGGCCCGGCATCAGGTCAATCTGGAAGGATGAAAGTTCGAGCACATAGTTGCGTGCCCGGGAGGGAATACGCAGGTTGAAAACGGCATTGCCGATATTGCCGCCCACATCGACGTCGAGTCCTGCCTCTTTCAGCACATGGCCAATGAGTGCGGTTGTCGTGGATTTGCCGTTGGTGCCGGTAATGGCGATCAGGCGGGCACCGCTGCCCTGAATGGCACGGGCAAAGACTTCCGTGTCGCCGATCACTTCGATGCCGGTCGACTTGGCCTTGGTCACCGCCCAATGTGGCTCGGGATGGGTGAAGGGCACGCCAGGACTCAGGATCAAAGCCGCAAGGGACTTGAAATCAACTGTGTGCAGGTTGGTGACATGCACGCCTTCGCTGCGGGCTTTCTCCACGGCGGGTTCTGAATCGTCCCATGCAAAAACCTCTGCACCACCCTGTTGCAGCGCCATGGCACAGGAAATGCCGGAACGGGCGAGCCCGAAGACCGCCACGCGTTTTTTTGCGAATGTCGTGGCCGCAAACATGGGTGCGTTACCTCAACTTCAATGTGGCAAGCCCGAGGAGCGCCAGCACAAACGCAATGATCCAGAAACGGATGACAATGGTGGCTTCCTTCCAGCCCTTCTGCTCAAAGTGGTGGTGGAGCGGTGCCATGGCAAAAACCCGCTTGCCTGTCATCTTGAAGGAAATCACCTGGACGATGACCGAGACGGTTTCGAGCACAAAAAGCCCGCCGATGATGCCGAGCACAATTTCATGTTTGACGGCAACGGCAATGGCCCCGAGTGCACCACCCAGAGCCAGCGATCCCGTATCGCCCATGAAGATCATGGCGGGTGGCGCATTGAACCACAGGAAGCCCAACCCTGCGCCCACCAATGCCCCGCAGATCACCGCCAGTTCGCCGGTGCCGCGCACGAAATGCAATTGCAGGTAATCAGCAAAAACCGCGTTGCCCACGAGGTAGGCGATGAAGCCATAGGAGCCTGCGGCGATCATCACCGGCACGATGGCGAGGCCATCAAGTCCATCGGTGATGTTGACGGCGTTTCCGGCCGCGACCACGACCAGCACACCGATGGCGATGAAGGCAGGGCCGAAATAGATCAGAGTGTCCTTGAAAAACGGCAGTGCCAATGAGCTCGACAGGGGTTTGGCACCGATCCACATGAAGCAACCGACAGCAACAGCAGCGATGGCAAATTCGGCCACCAACCTGAGACGGGACGAGAAACCATGCACCGAAGCGCGCGTGACTTTCAGGTAGTCATCGTAGAAGCCAATGGCGCCAAAGCCCAAAGTCACAAACAGCACTGCCCAGACATAGAGATTGCTGAGATCGGCCCAGAGCAAAGTGGCCACAAAAACGCCTGAGAGGATCATCAGGCCGCCCATGGTCGGCGTGCCCTGTTTTTCGACGATGTGGCGCTGCGGGCCATCGCTGCGAATGGGTTGCCCCCGGCCCTGCTTCACCTTGAGAAGCGAAATGATGTAGGGACCGAAGACAAAGATGAACAGCAATGCCGTGATGATGGCGCCACCCGTGCGGGTGGTCAGGTAACGAAAGACATTGAAGGCCGAGACCTCGGACGAGAAACTTGTGAGGAGGTAGTAGAGCATGCGTCAGACGTCCCTGTCGGCCAGCGGCCACTTTGATTTCATTGCCTCGACAATCGGACCCATCCGGCTGCCGAGCGACCCTTTGACCATCACCACATCGCCGGGCCGCAGGCTGTTCAACAGCGGCTCCATCAATGCATCCGGTTTTTCGGCATAGGCACCGCGCCGCGACACCGGTGTATCGTTCCACAAATGCGCCATCAAGGGACCGGCGGCGTATAGGATATCGACACCTGCCTCGTCCACAGCGCTCGCAAGCCCTGCATGAAGCGCCGGGCTCGCGTCGCCCAATTCAAGCATGTCGCCGAGAACGGCAATACGGCGTCCGGCCTTGCCGGGTCTTGCCTGTTTCAAGAGTGTCAATGCGGCCCTGACCGACGTGGGATTGGCATTGTAGCTCTCATCAATCAACAACAGAGCACCTTCAGGCATGCGCAGGGGTTGCTGGACGCCCCGGCCCTTGGCGGGTTTGGCCTCGGCAAGCGCCAATGCAGCACGGGCCAGATCAGCACCTGCCAACTTGACAGCCGCCAGGACGGCGAGGCTGTTCAACGCCATGTGTTCGCCGGGAATGCCCAGGCGATAGGAACAGGTTTCACCCATGATATCGGCCGTCACACAGCAGCAGGCGGGATGAAGTGCGAGGCCCAGCAGCCTGACTTCGGATTTTTCATGGAGTCCGAATGCGATGATGGTCTTGATGCCGGCCTTGCGCGCCGCTGCGGCAAGGCGCTCAAAGTAGGGTGTGTCACGATTGATGATGGCACTGCCGCCCGCCACCACGCCCGAGAAAATTTCCGCCTTGGCATCGGCGATCCCG
>JANNFZ010000337.1:0-4591 GCA_031380375.1 Hyphomicrobiales bacterium | reverse complement strand
CTGGCGGGCTGGGTGCTATTGAGGGCGAGGACGCAAAGCGGGTCAGACTTGATTTTTTCGGCCGCCGCGGTGGTTTCCAACGCCATTTTGGAGATGCCCAATGCAACGCCGAGTGAGTTTGTTACTGTCCCTGTCGTCGTTCCAGACATGTGGGTCATGTTGACGAGGAACTGTGGCGCGACGGTAATCGTGAAATCTGCGTTGTCCGCCAGTCCGGAACTCTGGAGATTTGTCTTGAATGAGATTGCGGCCGCCGCAATTCTCTGCTGGTCAGGCGTGCCGTCGGGCAACGTTGTTCCGGCAATCACGGCCGTATCGAGACTCGCTTGCAACTCGGTTCTTGCCCAATTCGCCTGATTGTAAAGGAGTGCCAAGCCCGTGACGCCCATCAAAGCCGTCATGGCAAGTGCGCTGACGACCGCAATGTTGCCGTCTTCATTTCGGTCGAATTTGAGCTGCCGCATTTCGTTGCCTGTTCTTGTTGTCGGTTCGATGGTGGCTCCCCGCGAGAGGTATCATTGCGACTTTGAAATTTCGCAAAAGAATTGCCTAAAATTTTAGGCTTTGCTTCCGGTCACAGCGCATCGCTCCTTTGCATGACTTTGAGGTTCCAGGTTTCCGCCACAGCTTTGCACAGCCCCGTCTTGGTCAAAGGCAAGCAGCTTCACGCCTTTTCGCGGCAGGCGGGCGGGCCGCGTTTCCCGCCTTGCCACGGAGCCTTGGCCCGGCTAATCGCCTGCCACAATCCATCCGAAGGGGCTCGAAAATTATGCGCGTTTATTATGACCGTGATGCCGATGTGAACCTCATCAAGGGCAAGAAAGTGGCCATCATCGGCTATGGCTCGCAAGGCCGCGCCCACGCCCTCAACCTGAAGGATTCAGGTGCCAAGGAATTGGCCGTGGGCCTGAAGAAGGGCTCTGCCACAGCCAAGAAAGTCGAAGCCGATGGCATCAAGGTTATGACGGTAGCCGAAGCCGCAAAATGGGCCGACCTCATGATGATGGCCGCACCTGACGAATTGCAAGCTGACATCTACCGTGACGAAATTGCCCAGAATATCCGCGATGGCGCGGCGATTGCTTTTGCGCATGGCCTCAATGTCCATTTCAACCTCATTGAACCCAAGAAGACCATTGACGTCGTGATGATCGCACCCAAAGGCCCCGGCCACACGGTGCGCGGCGAATACCAAAAGGGCGGCGGTGTGCCTTGCCTCATCGCCATCCATCAGGATGCCAGCGGCAATGCCCATGACCTTGCACTTTCCTATGCTTCCGGTGTCGGTGGCGGCCGTTCCGGCGTCATTGAAACGACCGTCAAGGAAGAATGCGAAACCGACCTGTTCGGCGAACAGGTGGTGCTGTGCGGTGGTTTGGTGGAACTGATCCGCGCCGGCTTCGAAACGCTGGTGGAAGCGGGCTATGCCCCCGAGATGGCCTATTTTGAGTGCCTGCACGAAGTGAAGCTGATCGTCGACCTGATCTATGAAGGCGGCATCGCCAATATGAACTATTCGATCTCCAACACCGCCGAGTGGGGCGAATATGTTTCAGGGCCCCGCATCATCACCGATGAGACGAAAAAGGAAATGAAGCGCGTGTTGACCGACATTCAAACCGGCAAGTTCACCAGCCAGTGGATGCAGGAATACCGCGCCGGTGCCGCCCGTTTCAAAGCGATACGGCGCAACAACGACAACCACCAGATTGAAGCCGTCGGCGCCAAGCTGCGCGAGATGATGCCGTGGATCGCCAAGAACAAGCTGGTGGACAGAGCGAGGAATTAATTCGTCGCGCCGCTTTTTCGCAGGGCGATCCACAATTGAATATGCCCATCGCCTAAAAGGCGATGGGTGGTCGCCAAGAACAAGCTGGTAGACCGCGCGCGGAATTTGGGTGACTATGAGACGGTCGGGAATGTTTGCGTTGTTTTCGCCTCCACACCTGTTTCATCTCTTGGCCAAACCAAACCTCAGCATCAAATTCCGCTCCTGCAGTTCATCGGAAATCTAGACAATGTGCAAAGTGGTTTTGGTGCAGCCAGTTTTTGAATTTGGAAAAACTGACGTGGGTGTCCGGTGATGGCGCAATCCCAAGTTCAGTTGACCAATCATCTGCAAGACGACGAATTGCTTTCTCACATTCAGGCTTCTTGTTCACTGCACCAACTCCACCCGCAAGCTCTTCGCGCCATCTTTGTCAATCACTCTCCAGCCAGCGCCATCACTTCGTAGACTTTTGCATCTTTGGCAGCAGTGGCAACATCACCCGCTTTCAGAGCCTCGCCGACTCGTTCGATTTTCTCGGCGTCCTCCAGCGACAGATATGGCCCCCAAGCACCGTCGTCGGGTGCCAACTTGACTACTACTTCGGCCATCAGGTTGCCGTGGCGCAAGCGCTTTGTGACCGTATCGATCATTTCGGTCTCCTCTTCTTGAAGCTATCATACCATTTTTTCGGGTCCGGAGAATAGGCCGTCACGAGCGTCGCCACGTCTGGATTTGATTTTGCGAGGCCCCATACGACGTGGATCGGTTTGTTTTTGGCTGTATGAAGTGCCAAGACCGTCGGCCCTTTGAATGCATCGGGATAGTCTTCGACAACCTCCGCCGTTTCAGTGCTTTCAAGGATGTCCCGCAACCTCAATCCGTCAGCCCGCAGTTCTTCCAGGCCATGGTCAGACAGCCGGACACGACGTTGCCTTGCGAGTTGTTTGATGTTCTCAAGTGTTTTGCTCAAACCAACTCCACCCTGAGACTTTTCCCCACCGCATTTGCCGCCTTCTGCATTGTTGCCAGGGTCACATTGCCGCTCTTGGGATCGAGCAAACGATCCAATTGTGCACGGCTGGTCTTCATGGCCGCAGCCATTTTAAGTTTGCTGAGTTTTTTCTCTTTCATCTCCTGGGCAATCCGCCACGCCAATACGCTCTTGACGGCTTTTGAAGTCACTTCTTCAAGAATGCCGTCTTCCCGCAACACATCGTCCAAATGAGTGCCGCGATTCTTCGCTTTAATTTTCATCGTCAAACTCCTTCATTCCTTTTCGTGCGAGATGAATTTCAAACAACGGTGTTTTTTGGGTCTTCTTTATGAAACCATGCAGTACGACAATGCCATCCTGATCAACAACAAATAGCGCTCGCGCCTCACGGTTGCTTGGCAAAGAGGATCGAACTTCCCACAACCCATCTCCAAATGATTTGACCAATGGCATGCCAATGGGCCAGCCATATTGAATCCTTTTCAAATCATGGCCGAGCACAAATCTGTCCTTCAGCGATAGTTGTCGAAACCAGTCTCTGGTCGGTTCGCGCCCGCTATTGGACCTCCAGAATTGCAAGGGTAAAGGTCGCAAATCGCTTGGCATGTCTGCATGTATAATAAAAGATACATCGAGGCTACAAAAAAAGGCCGCATCGCTGCGGCCTCGGTTCGTGTGTCGCAATCAGGCAGCCAGCGCCTTGGCGTTGTCGTTCAGCCAGTCCTCGAACTTGCGCGGCTCGCGTCCCGTCAATGCCTTGAAGTCGCCGGACACGCCGGACAATCCGCCCTGCGCTGTGTTGACGTCGAATGAAGCAAAAATCTTCGCCATCGGCTCAGGCAAACCTGCGCCCAGCATGCCTTTCAGCAGCCCTTCGTAGGGTACATGCTCGACATTGAGTGGCTTGCCGGTTGCTGAGCTGACGAGTGCTGCAATCTCGTCGGTGGTGTATTCATGATGTCCCGTCAGCGTGTAGGTGTTCTTGCCACCCTTGTCTGATGCAAGTGCGGCAGCAGCTGCACGGGCCAAGTCGTCCCGCGCAATATGGGCAATTTTGCCCTGGCCTGCGGCTGAATATTGCGCGCCGGATTTTAGTGCCTGCGGTATGGAATGGAGCACGTTTTCAAAATACCAGGTGTTGCGCAATACCGTCCAGCCCTTGAGCCTTGATTGGGCGAGCGCCTTTTCAGTACCCACGTGATCGGGTGCAAATGACACTTTCGACGTGTCGGCATTGTGCAGCGACGTGTAGAGCACATGATCCACGCCTGCTTTTTCAGCGGCAGCGACTGCGCGCTTGTGCTGGGCAAGGCGTTGGCCGGGTGCCATGGCGTCGGTGCTGATGAGCAGGACACGGCTCGCACCCGTGAAGGCTTTCACAAGGCCAGCTTCGTCCTCGAAGTCGGCTTTGCGGATTTCAATGCCCTTGGCCTTGAGGCCGGCCAGCTTGCCGGTGTCACGGCTGGCGGCGATGATCTTGTTGGCGGGAACCTTGTAGGTGGTGAGCAGGTGGTTGATGACCGCCTGGCCCAAATGGCCAGATGCGCCGGTGACGAGATACATGATTTGATTTCCTTCTCTTGATTTGGTCTCATTATGAGAGTAGGTATCAGTTAGAGAGTTTAATATGTAACACAAGTAGGCACTATTAATGCCCTTGGTTACCTGAAGGGAACCAACCCAATGGACGTGCAAATCCCCAAGGCCAAAGCGCGCCACCGGCAAACGGCTGATTTGAATGCCTCTTGTCCAACCCGGGACGTGCTGGACCGGGTGGGCGACAAATGGAGCGCGCTCATCGTCCATTCATTGGTTGCTGGCCCCCG
>JANNFZ010000336.1:0-2587 GCA_031380375.1 Hyphomicrobiales bacterium | reverse complement strand
AACTATGGCTGCGAAGAAAGCAAAGAAGGCCGCTAAGAAACCCGCCAAGAAGGCGAAGAAGGCTGCCAAGAAGAAGTAAGCTGACAAAGCTTTTCTTTTCATCGGCTCCGGGAGGCTACGCCACCGGAGCCGATTTCATTTTGTGGTGATGGCTGCTTCGCTCTTCGACAGCATCAGCCAGCCGACCATCGCCAGTGCAATGACAGCCGGCGGAAACAGTGCGAATGGCACGGCATGCCAGCCCCAGTCGGCGAGGATGACGCCGGAACTCGATGAAGCGATGGCCATGAGGATCGAAATACCAAAGTCATTGGCCGCCTGCACCTTGCCGCGCTCCGAGGGCCGGTAGCAATCGGTCAGCATCGTGGTGCCGCCGATGAAACCGAAGTTCCAACCGAGCCCCAAAAGAACCAGCGCAACAGCAAAATGCCCAAAGGTGATGCCGAGAAGCCCCGCTCCCGCCGCAAGCATCAACAGCACCAGCCCTGCAGCAGTAATGCGTTCGGAACCAAATTTCCGGATCAGTTGGCCTGTAAAGAAACTTGGGACGAACATGGCCAGCACATGCCACTGGATGACCCAGCTTGCATCCATCTGGGTGAAGCCGCAGCCGATCATGGCCACGGGTGCCGCTGTCCTCATCAGGTTCATCAGCGCATAGGAGACCATGGCCGCGGCCATGGCGACGATCATGCGGCGCTGCTTCAGCAACTCACCCCAGGAGCGCGCCACGCCCGCAACATGCTGGGCCGTGGGTTTTGGAATATTGAGCCGCGACACAACGGCGATGTTGGCCAATGCCAGAAGGGCCGCCGCCGCGTAGGAGCCCGCAAACATGTGCAATGGCAGAAGACCGCTGGCCTGCGATGAAATCAAGGTGCCAGCCACGGCCGCGACGACGCCGCCCGTAAGCACCCAGGAAATGGCGATGGATTTGGTTTTGTCATCGGCGGCTTCAGCGGCGGCGAAACGATAGAAGCCGCTGGTCGCCTGGAACACGCCTTGCAGCGCCGTGGCAAAGCAGAAGACCGGAAAATTGGCATTGATGATCGCCCATACGGAAAGGGCAGCCCCCAGCACACTGACAATGGCGCCGAAAATGAAGACCGGCCTGCGGCCGATCCGCTGCATCAAAAGTGACGCGGGCACCGTGGTGACGAGAGCGCCCAACACGAAGGTGGTGACCGGCAGAGTGGCATAGCCCGGCGACGGTGCAATGGCGAGACCGACAAGGCCCGCCGTGGCAAAGACTGTGATCACGCAGCAAGAGTAGAGCGCCTGGGCGATGGCGAGGAGCAGTATGGTGCGCTTGGCACCGCTGGCAACGGTGCTCACGCCGAAAATTCTTCCGGGCGGCGCTGGCGGGCGACGGCGTTCAACACACCATTGATGAAACGGGGCTCATCGCCGCCATCAAAGAAGGCATCGGCCACACCGACATATTCCTTGATCGCCACTTTGGCCGGCACCTTGTCCATGAAACAGAGTTCGAAACTGGCGGCCCTGAGGATGGCCCGCACCGTCACATCGAGCCGGTGCAGCGGCCATTCCTTGTCCAGAACCTTGTCCAGCACAGGGTCGAGCAACGCCTGCTCACGCACCGAACCCTCGACGACATCGCGGAGGTGGCCATAGTCCGCCTCGCCACACTCGCCATTGTCGAAATTCTCGCCATGGCTGCGCGAGGAAAACTGGGCCAGCGTTTCGCCGACGTCGGTGGCGGCAATGTCCATTTGGTAAAGCGCCTGCACCGCGCCCAGGCGGGCGGCGGATTTGGCAACTGGCAGTTGGCGGGGTGTTGTCATGGTGTGGCGGGGGCATAGCCCGGGTGCCGGCCAAACACAACGTGCGCGCCCGCAACCCCCCCTGCCCTGAAAAAACAGTGTCGGTGGGTGACATCCTGCAGGTTTGACTCGTGCATAATTTCTGTCCTACAGAGCTTTCGTCTGGTTTCGGCCAGGCTTCGTTCTCAGGGCGGGGTGCAAGTCCCCACCGGCGGTATAGCCCGCGAGCGGTTCCCGACGTTCTTTCAGAACGCGGGGATGTCAGCAGATCAGGTGTGACTCCTGGGCCGACGGTATAGTCCGGATGAAAGAGAACGGGACAGATGTGCCAACACTCCTGCCATGCTGGGGTGCAGGCGCGTTTACCCCCGTGTCGTCCTGATTCATGTTTGAAGAAAGGATGACCCATGAATCAGAATACCCAGAACCCAAATATTGCGCGGCCCCTGTTTGGGGCGCTCTGCATGGTGTTGGCCGGCGTCACTTTCGCCATCATCAACGCCATCACCTTCGTCATCACGGCGCAACTCGGCTTCAAGCCCCAGTCAGACACGTTCTGGCAATATGGCATTGCGCTGCTGTTCTCGCTGCCCTTTCTCTGGCGCTATGGCGCGGCCAGCATCAAGACGCGGCAACCCCTGCCGCATCTGGCGCGTGTCGTCCTGTCCGCACTCGGCCTCCAGGCCTTCGTCATGGCCATCGCCTGGGGTGTACCCGTCTGGCAGGTCGTGGCGCTGACCATGACGGCACCGTTTTTTGTGCTGATTGGGGCGCGGCTTTTCCTGCACGAGAAGGTTACTGCA
>JANNFZ010000325.1:0-5502 GCA_031380375.1 Hyphomicrobiales bacterium | reverse complement strand
GCACTTTTTCATAGGACCAGTTGCGACAGCCGAGTTGCGACCAGGTGTTGTAGTCATCGGCGTGGCCGCGCACATAGATCATGGCATTGACGGAACTGCCGCCACCAATCACGTGGCCCTGGGGCACCAGGTTCGGCCTGCCGTTCAGATGCTTTTCCGGTTCACTGGCGTAGAGCTGCACATCCTTTCCGCCCTCCATGACCTTGAAGAATGTCGCTGGAATGTGAATCCATCTGTTGCTGTCGCTGCGGCCTGACTCAATCAGCAGTACCTTGTGCGCCGGATTTTCTGACAGCCGTGCTGCAACGACACATCCCGACGAGCCGCCACCAACCACGATAAAATCAAATTCATCCATCGCCTGGTTCTCCGGCCTCACGCGATCAGAACCTGGGTTTCAGTGAACTCGTTCAATCCCTCTTCCGCAAATGACATCCCCATCCCCGATTGCTTGACGCCGCCAAATGGCGCGTTGGGTTGTATCGCACCGTGCTTGTTGATCCACGCTGTGCCGCAGCGCAACTGCAAGGCGATGTCCTTGGCGCGGGATGTGTCGTCCGACCAGACAGAACCGCCAAGACCCGACGGATTGTCATTGGCGGCCGCTATGGCTTCCTCGATATTCTTGAAGCGGATCACCGGCAGCACCGGACCAAACTGTTCCTCATCGACGACCGCCATACCATTGGCAGCTTCGCTGACAATGGTGAGAGGATAAAAAAGTGACCGGGCGGGATCAACCGGGTTGCCGCCAACCAGGACGCGGGCACCGTTCGCCCTTGCGTCATCGACCAGCCGCGCAACCTTGGCAAATTGCGTCCGGTTCTGCACCGGCCCGAGGATGTTCTTCTCTTCCAGGCCATCACCGACCGGAATGCCCTTGCTGTAGGCGACAAGGTTGCCGCACACGTCATCATAGATGTCGTCATGGACGTAGAGCCGCTTCAATGCGGCACAAGTCTGGCCATTGTTGATGAAGGCACCCCAGAACAGGCCTTCAGCGATTTTCCGTGGATCACAATCCGGCAGTACAATCCCTGCGTCATTGCCTCCAAGTTCAAGGGTCAGGCGTTTCAGCGTATTGGCCGCATTTGACATGATTTTCTGGCCAGTGGCCGTCGAACCCGTGAAACTGATCTTGTCGATGCCGGGGTGCGCTGTCATGGCACGCGCAATCATGTCATCACCCGTGATGGCATTCAAAACGCCGGGCGGCAGAACTTCATTGGCAATTTCGACCATGCGCAGCGTTGCAAGTGGTGTGTAAGGCGAAGGCTTGATCACCACGGTGTTGCCGGCCCGCAGGGCCGGAAAGACATGCCATGATGCAATCATCACCGGCCAGTTCCACGGTGTGATCGACCCAACGACGCCAATGGGCTTGCGGTGCAGTTCGACGCGGCCTTCATTGTTGTCCTGCAATGTCTTCACAGGCATGTCGAGATTTGTTGTGTGGCGGCTCCACGCCTGTACCCCGCCCATTTCAAAGCGTGAACCGAGACCATTCAGCGGTTTTCCCTGCTCGCGCGTCAGAAGTTGCGCCAGCTCTTCCGCATGGTCGGCGATACGGTCCAGCACAGCGTGGCAATGGGCCTGGCGCTGGGCGTGCCCCAACCCGCTCCAGGCCGGAAAGGCGCGGCGCGCCGCAGCAACGGCGTCATCAAGCTGGGCAGCACCAGCACTGGGTGCATAACCCACCACTTCGCCGGTGGAAGGATTGCGCACTTCGAATGCATCAGCTGTCACAACCGGCTCGCCAGCAATGATGAGTGAATAGTGGCGCATCAACAATCTCCCATAAGGTGCCCTTCAGGACATCCTTCCCGGGATTCTGCCAAAACCGCCATTCCCTGTCTTGGACTGCCGCGACAGCAACGGCGGACCAGGGCGACAGAAGGCCATCAATCCGAAGCGGGGTTTGGCTCCTCATAATGCGAGGGCGCGGCACCAAACCGCTTGCGGAAAGCGCGGTTGAAATAGGAAAGATCGTTGAAGCCGCTCTCATAGGCAATGGCCGAAACAGCACCTCTTTCCCAACCCATGATGCGCTGCAACAACCGTGTTCTGGCAAAATCCAGACGTCGCGCCAGCAGTCGTTCGGTCGGGGTTTCGTCGATCAGCCGGAACAGGCGCTGCAGGTGGCGCGGGTTGACGCCAAGCGCGACCGCAAGTTCGCTGACCGAGAATTCAGGATCGTTGAAACACCTGTCGATCCGCTCGAGAGCCGCCGTCAACAGTTGTTCCTGTGTCTGGTTGCGGCCTGTAGCGGTACCATCGCGCGCTGCTGTGCGTTCGGCGAGAGCCGCGCCCAGCAGGCTGAGAAAGGCCTCACCCAGATAGTTGAACGCATCATCAAGACCGCTCTTCATGAACATTTTTGCCAGCACGGCATGCAAGGCGCGGGCAATGGGATCACGCGCCGAAATTGAAACACCGGCCATCGTCATTTTGTCGAAGCGCCGGTTCATTTCGACGCGCGGCAAGTGCAAGGAAAGTTGTTGCGAATACGATCCCGAGAAAATGAATTCCGACGGCTTTGCTGAATCGATCAACACCATGTCGCCAGGGTTGAGAACGGCGGCCTTGCCATCCTGCGCCATGACCGCACTGCCGCGTTCCTGCATGATGAGAAAGAAATTCTCGCCCTGGTCGCGCTTGATTGCCTTGCTCGACCGACCCACCCGCTGCACGTCAAGCCCGACGGCGGCAAATTCAATGCCGCAACGTCGGCCCTTTACGACACTGCCAGTGACCCAGTCCCGCCCGGCAACCGGATGAACGGCAAATTCGCCGCACACATCCACAAGTCGTTGCGACACGACGTCAACCGGCAGCTTTGGCGTTTCAAGTGTTACCAGCATTGTGTCATCTCGTTCGGGTCAAATATAATTGATATAGAAATCTCGCAACGCATCGCCTTCTAGCTTTGCGGTCTTTTCGACTTCGGCACGCTTCATGAAGATGAGGTTTTGCGCCAGCATGTCACCCACCGCCTCCCGCAACACATGGTCTTTTTCCAACTCGTCCAAGGCTTCCGAAAGATTGCCGGGGGCGGCCGATGTCGCTGTGCTGTGCTCAAAGCAGTCTCCGGTTTCACGCGGCGGCAACGCATAACCATGAGCCACGCCAAGCCGGGCGGCCTGCAAGACCGTGGCAACCAGCACGTAAGGATTGGCGGCTCCGTCGCCCATGCGGTGTTCAATGCGGGCCTTGGCACCAGTTTCGGCTGATACGCGGGTGGTGACGCCGCGATGATCGCCGCCCCAGTTGCACCAATAGCCCGACATGCTGGCCGGTTTCAGCCGGTCATAGGAATTCACAATGGGGGCAATCAACGCCGCCATGCCACGATGATGGTGCATGAGACCTGCAACACAACCCTTGGCGAGTATCGTCATGTCGGCTTCATCACCTGGGTCGCCGATGGCGTTCTTGCCCTTGCGGTCGAGGAAGCTGAAATTCACATGCGTGCCGCTGCCGCCTTTGCCGGGAAATGGCTTGGGCAAACAAGTGAGGACAATGCCGTGGGCCAAGGCAATTTCGCGCGCCATGAGACGAAACAGAAAATAATCGTCAACGGCGGCAACCGCGTCGTCATACTTCAATGTGAATTCAAATTGCGGCGTGTCATATTCGGTGGTCAGCGATTCAAGTTTGAATCCTGCCTTTTCTGACGCAATCCAAATGGCGTCGCAAAATTCGCGGGGGTCGGCGAAGGGACCCGTCGAATAGACGTAGGAATGCGGTGTGTCATAGGGCTTCAGCGAACCGTCTGCTTCGCGTTGGAAGGCATAGGCTTCCATTTCAAGGCCGACTTTGGCTTTCAGTCCCAAGGCTTCCCAATCCTTGACGGCGCGCTTCAGGGTGCTGCGGCCGCACATCGGAAGCGGCGTTCCGTCCCATTGCTGCAGATCACCGACCACAACCTTCGTGTCGGATTGCCAGCCATTGCGGATGTCGGATTTCTTGTACACGGCCTGCATGTCAGGAGCCCCGTCCAGCATGCGCGACCCCGGCGACGGCAGGAGATCGCGGTCGAAATGCACGCCGTACAGGCTTTGCGAAAAGCGTGAAGCACCGTCGGTTTTCATCTTATCGGCGGAGAGGTATTTGCCGCGCGCCAGATTGAGGTGGTCGCAGAACAGAAGTCTCAAACGCGGCTTTGCCATGGATCCACTTTCTCAATTCAATGTGACGCGCACCGGCAGGCGCTTGATACCGCCAACGAAATTCGACCGCACATAGGCATGGGGTCCGGTTTGTTCGATTGTTTGCAGGCGCCGGGCCAATTCCTGAAATACAACTTTGACTTCAAGACGCGCCAGCCAAATGCCAAGACACACATGGGCACCGCCCTGGCCGAAGGCCAAATGACGGTTAGGCGTGCGGCGGAAATCCACCATGTCGGGGTTGTTGAAGGCATTTCCATCACGGTTGCCGGAGGCAAACCAGAACAGGACTTTGTCGCCCTCACGGATGGTTTTTCCGTGCAATTCCCCGTCACGCGTTGCGGTGCGGCGGAAATATGTCGCAGGTGATGCCCAACGGATGACTTCGTCGGGCAATGTGCCCCACAACCCGTCGTCGGCATGGCGCAAATCCGCCATAAGGCCCGGTTGGTTGGCAAGCGCATGCAGGCCCGCCGTTATCGAATAGCGCGTTGTGTCATTGCCAGCGGCCACCAACAGGCAGAAGAAATTCTTGAACTCGCTCTCCGAAATCACATTGCCATAGGCATCCGGTTGCAACATCAAATCAAGAATCCCGGATGTGTCACCACGCCGCTTGCGCTCCGCCATCATGCGTTCCGCATAGTCATAAAGCTCGGCACCCGCAGGAGATCGAAAGGGCATGAAACGATAGGCCTCGGTATCCATCTTGTCAGCGACAGTCGAGGTGAAGTCGCTGTCCGTGTTGGCCATCAGGGCATCACCCTTTTGCACAAGCCAATCCAAATCTGCGTCTGGCGTACCCATGATCTGGCCGAGCATGCGCATCGGCAGCTGCCTGGCAATGGCCTGCACAGCATCAAATTCCCTTTGCCCAAAAGCCTTGTCCAAAATCTCGCTGCACAGCGAACGGATCTGGTTTTCAAACTGGATGACAACAGGCTGTGAAAACGCCTTGGCCACCAGGCGGCGCACCCGCGTGTGGTCCGGCGGGTCGGTCTCCTGGAATGTGCGCCGCGCCAGGTACTCTTCATAGGTCTGGTCTTCCATGCGAATTCCGCGGGCCGAACTCATCCATTCATTGTTGCGGTTGAGCGCCATAATGTCGTCATGACGGGTGATCGACCAGAAGCCCTTGCCACCTGCATAGTCACACCACGACACCGGGTCCTCGCTGCGCAAGCGGGCAAACGTGTTCAGCGGCAAACCATTCATGAAACCTCCGACGGTCACATCCCCCACCTCAATCGGAAAATTACTATTGACCGTGCAATTTGCGCCCGCTCCTCGAATAGTTGCGGTGTCTGGTATTCCTGGAATCCCGTCCATGTTC